>DLOO01000061.1:0-7190 GCA_002479645.1 Lachnoclostridium sp. UBA7482
GCGGAGCTGACTTGATTACCGTCAACATTGTCAAGGGTAATGCCTCCATCCACTTCAAGCAGAACGCTGCATCCGCTCTTTTCGATGCGCTCTCTTGCCTCCGTGAGCCGCTCAAAGCATACCGGAAGCAGCCTCTGACCGCCAAATCCGGGTTCTACAGACATTACCAAAAGCAAATCCATCATCGACAGGAAAGGCTCAATTACCGCAACCTCTGTGCCGGGTTTAATGCTAAGTCCTGCCTTGCAGCCCAGTTCACGAATTGCCGAAAGCGTTGCCGCAACATCCGTACACGCCTCATAATGAACGGTAATCAAGTCAGCTCCGCAATCTCTCATTTCCTTCAGATAACGAATCGGCTCTTCAACCATCAAATGAACATCAAAGAAAATATCCGTCTCCTTGCGAATCGAACGAATCACCGGCATACCAAAGGATATGCTCGGAACAAATGCTCCGTCCATGACGTCCACATGCAGGAAATCCGCTCCGGCGTCTCTTACCGCCCGGATATCGTCTCCCAAATGATTAAAATTCGCCGCCAGAATCGACGGTGACAATCTGTTTTCTCTTGTGAATTCCACCTTGCTGACCTCCTGCCACTTGCATGGCGCTAATATCGCTTCTGCTTCAATATCTCCTCGTAAAGCAGTAAATAGTTTTCATATCGCGTCGAAGAAATCTTCCCTTCCGTAACGGCTTTTTTTACCGCACAATCGGGCTCCTTACGATGCCGGCAGCTCAAAAATCGGCACTGTCCGTCATATGGACGAAACTCCTCATAATAACTCCCGAGTTCTTCCGGCTGCATCGTCGGTACAAACAGAGAACTAAATCCCGGCGTATCGCACAGATAGGTGTCCGTATCCACCGGGAAAAGCTGCGAGTGTCTTGTCGTATGCTTTCCTCGTTTGATTTTCTCGCTGATTGCTCCGGTCTCCATCAAAGCCTGGGGATACAACCGGTTCAGTATGGTGGATTTTCCCACCCCGGACGGCCCGGCCAATACCGTTGTCTTCTCTTTTAACAGCGCACGTACATCTTCCATGCCTTCTCCGGTCTTTGCCTGTGCAAATACAAGCGTACAGCCGCTTCCGGCATAGATGTTACGTATGCTTTGTTTCTCTTCTTCCGAAACCATATCGACCTTATTGATGCAGATAACAACAGGCACATGTTCCTTCTTCATCTGAATCAGGAAACGATCCAGAAGGTTCCAATGCGGCTCCGGATCCTTTGCTGCAAATACCACCATTGCCTGATCTACATTGGCAACCGCCGGCCGAACCAGCTCATTTTTTCTCGGAATAACAGAAAGCATACTGCCTTTCTTCGCCCCTTCGGGCAAATCCAATGTTACCTCATCACCAATCAAGGGGCGGACATGATGGTATCTTAAAATCCCCTTGGCGGAGCAGGGAATCTCCCCTGCTCCATCCACGAAAACCTGATACAATCCGCCAACCCCTTTGATGATTTTACCGGTTAATTTATTCATTCTTTGCGCAATCCTAAACTCAAGAATTTCCTTTCACGGTTACTGGTTTGTTTCCGTTTCGGGCGGATCCTCCGGTATCGGCGTCGGCGTCGGTGTCGGCGTCGGCGTCGGCGAATCCTCCGGTGTCGGTGTGGGTGTCGGCGTCGGTTCCGGTCCCAAGCTGATAATCAGTTCTACCGTAACATCCTGATCGGTCACACCTGCAGCCGGCGTCTGACGAATAATCTGTCCCACAGGAACCGTAGCGCTGAATTCGTCATCCGTCGTATACTGCAGACCGGCATCATTAAGCATCATCGTTGCTTCGGTCAAGGTCTTGCCGACAACGTTCGGAATATCACGACCCGAACAGATATATACGGTTACCGTACTGCCTGCTTCTACAGCGGTTCCGAGAGCCGGATTGGTCTTTACAACAGATCCAACCGCAACCTCACCGCTGGTCAAATACTCAAACTTAACGGTAAGCCCCGCATCCTCCAGAAGATTCTTTGCTTCTGCCTTGGTCTTACCAAACAATGTCGGATCCAAAACAATATCATCCGGACCGATACTGTATACCAAATGCACTTTTGTTCCCTGTACCAAAGTGGAACCCGGACCGGGCGTCTGCTCAATGACACTGTCGCGCTGTGCGTTATCACTGCTCTCAGACGGTTCATAGGTAATGTCAAGATCAAGATCCATTGCCTTCAATTCGTTAACGACATCCATCAGCTTATATCCGTAGTAATTCGGCATTGTCTCGGACTTGCCGGGTGTCGGCGTCGATGTCATCGTAATACCGGGTGTATTGGTTGGTTTTACGTAATTATTATTTTTCTCTTTGTCAAATACACCGACAAATTTCAGCACAAGGTAAAGAAGCAAACCAATCAGCGCAATGACTACGAGGATACTTCCCACAAGGTAAACCTTCTCAGCCGCGGAGCTTACACCGTCAAGTTCCTCATCCTCGTCCAGTTCATCTGATTTGGAAATGCGGTGTGTTGTTTCGACTTCATCATCCTCCTCATAATAGGAAGGCGCCTTCGGTGCACTCTTAATCTGACCAAGTTCCGCTTCGGTCATTTCTCTGGTTGGAGAATCCGTAACCAGCATCGGAGCAACCCGCACAAAGTCCCCGTTCGGGTTCGTGATGGAAGCCTTCAAATCCTTAATCAGCTCGGTAGCGGTCATATAACGGCGCTCCGGCTTCTTCTGCATACATTTCTGCACAATCTTCTCAAGGCTGGGAGTCACATCCGGATTCAGTTCATGCAGCGGAGTTGCCTCGCCCTGAATGTGCAGAAGCGCAACCGAAACAGAATTATCTCCGGCAAACGGAACACGTCCGGCAAGCATCTCATAAATCGTAATACCAAGAGAATAAATGTCGCTTCGCTCATCACTGTAACCGCCGCGTGCCTGCTCCGGAGAAAGGTAATGCACCGATCCGATTGCATTCTGATTGATGGTATTGGTGCTTGCAGCCTTTGCAATACCAAAGTCGGCAACCTTAACCTTCCCTTCCCGGGAAATGATAATATTCTGCGGCTTAATGTCTCTGTGAATAACATGATTCTGGTGTGCGGCATCCAGTCCCTGTGCAATCTGAATTGCAATACCGACTGCATCCTTTACCGTCAGCCTTCCTTTTCTTTCAATAAACCGCTTCAGGGTAATGCCCTCAACAAGCTCCATTACAATGTAATGGAGTCTTCCGGAATCCCCTACGTCAAAAACTCCGACGATATTGGGATGTGTCAGTCCTGCACAGGATTGTGCTTCTCCGCGGAATTTTGTCACAAAGCTTTCGTCGCCGGAATACTCCGGTTTCAAAATCTTGATGGCAACAAAACGATTGAGGCGCTGGCATCTCGCTTTATAAACATCTGCCATACCGCCGGAACCAATCTTCTCGATAATCTCATAACGATCACCGATTACCATTCCGGGTTTAATCATACTCATCTGCGTTACCTGCCCTTTCCGGCTTTATGCCAAAAATAATTATATGTGTATCAATACCAATGTAATATTATCCTTGCCGCCGTTTTCGTTCGCAAGTTCTACCATTTTCCGTGAAATATCCTCAACATCCTCGTACTCGTTAACTAACTTCAGCATCTCAACCTCTTCAATCATATCGGAAAGGCCATCCGAGCACAGAAGGAGATAGTCTCCCTGCCGAATCTTTACTCTGTAAAAATCGGGACTTACTACATTGTGGGTACTCAGGGCGCGCAGCACGACATTTTTATTCGGATGATAGCGTGCCTCTTCTTTCTTCAGCTCGCCGTTTCGCACCATCTCTGCAACCAGGGAGTGATCCTGCGTAATCTGCCGGATACTGTCATTGATAAGATATAAACGGCTGTCGCCGATATTTGCAATCAATGCCGACCGGTCACTCTGAATGGTCGCAAGCACAAAGGTTGTCCCCATTCCTTCGTATTGCGGATGACCGTTTGCTTTCGCAATCAATTCTTCGTTTGTTGTCTTAATCGCCGTTTCAATTGTCTGAATCGGGGTACGTTCGCGGCTTTCCCTGACAAGCTCGGTAAAGCGTTCTACGCAAAAACGCGACGCAATATCTCCTGCATTATGTCCTCCCATACCATCTGCAACAATATACAGATTCGGAAGCTCGCCAACCGGCGAATCACTGCAGAAATAAAAATCCTGATTTGAACTTCGCTTTACACCCACGTCCGTTGTCGCACAGGTCTTCATTCCTTACCCCATTTCCGCGTACCTTCCCATAATTTTCGGAGGTTTTATCCCCATTCTCCGCGAGCACATATCCGATACGCACCGACATGCGCTATTCGTTTCGAGCCTCCATATATCGACGTCTCAGCTGCCCGCAGGCGGCATCAATGTCGGTTCCCATCTCTCTCCTAATAGTAGCATTTATTTTGGCTTTTTCAAGTATTTTCTGAAAACGTAACACATTTGTAACATCCGAACGCCGGTAGGATTTCTCCTTTACCGGATTTATCGGAATCAGATTCACATGACAATTTCTTCCATAAAGAAGGCCTGCCAGCTGCTCTGCCTCCTTCGGAGAATCGTTCACTCCCTGAATCAGGCTGTACTCAAAGCTGACTCTTCGGCCGGTCTTTTCAAAATAATAATCACAGGCTTCCAGCAGCTGTTCGATTCGGTAAGCCTTCGCTACCGGCATCAGCTGCTTCCGAAGTTCATCGTTCGGCGCATGAAGGGATAATGCCAGCGTAATTGCCAGCTGCTCCTCTGCCAGACGCCTCATCGGTTCCAACAGTCCGCACGTAGAAACCGTAACATTTCTCTGGCTCAGGTGCAGTCCCTTGTCATCGGTCAGCATACGAATAAACTGCAGCAGATTGTCGTAATTATCAAGTGGTTCGCCGGTTCCCATAACAACCACGTTCGATACCCGCTCACCGGTGTCCCGGATAATCGCATAAACCTGCTCAAGCATCTCCGCTGCGGTCAAATCGCGAATCTTTCCGCCGAGGGTCGAGGCACAGAAACTGCATCCCATACGGCAGCCGACCTGAGAGGAAATGCACACCGAATTACCATGGCGGTATTTCATCCAAACCGTTTCAATGACATTATTATCCGCAAGGCGAAGAAGGTATTTTCTCGTGCTCGCATCCGACGATACGAGCATCTCTGCCTTTGTCAACACCGTAAATGCAAACTGTTCGCCAAGCTTTGCGCGTAAATCCTTTGACAGATTCGTCATCTCATCAATCGAAGTCACCAGCTTCTGATGCATCCACTGATAAACCTGCGATGCACGAAACGGCTTCTCGGAAAGCTTGACAAATACTTCTTTTAATTGTGTCTCATCCAAACATTTTATATCAATTTTTTCCATGTGTCTACCTTTATGTGAAAATTAGCCGTTTTTCCGCGGTTTTTGCAGTAAACTTACAAAAAATCCGTCCATTTTCTGCTGTCCGGGAATCAGTGTCAGCTGTCCCTGCGCCGTTTTCGCGGAAATAAGGCTTTCGGGCAGGAAATCGGAGATATCGCAGGGTTCCAGTCCGAGACTTTTAAGATATGCAACATTTTCCTCGTTTTCTTCTTTTGTAAGAGTACAGGTGGAATAACTCAGGTACCCGCCGGGTTTCACATAATTCACCGCAATAAATAAAATCTGTTTTTGCAGACTCGCAAGCTCCTCGATATGCTCATACTCGGTCTTCCAGCGAATGTCCGGCTTTCTTCCGATGACGCCAAGACCAGAGCACGGCAGATCCGCAATAACAATGTCCGCCGCCTCCCGCAGCGTATTGTCCATTCTTCTTGCATCCCAAACCGAGCACTCCACATTTGACAGTCCGATTCTCATCGCCTGCTCACGCACCATATTTACCTTGCTCTCGCTCAGGTCGCGTGCAATAACCTTCCCGCCGCCGAGCGACGCGAGCATATCTGCCGCATGCATGGCTTTTCCGCCGGGTGCGGAGCACAAATCAAGCACGACCATATCCTTTTTGAGCGGAAGAACCCTGCCCGCCAGAATCGAGCTTTCGTCCTGTACCGTAAATCTTCCTTCGGCAAATGCCGCAAGCCTTGCCGGATTGCCGACATCCGTTAAATGCAGCGCATTGTCAGCATATGCACAGTCGGCAAATACCACACCCTCCTGTCGAAGCGCTGCCTTCAATTCTTCCATGCTGCCCTTCGATGCATTGTGGTGAACCGTGATTGGCGGTTTCTCCAAAAATGCCCGCAGCATTTCTTCCACAACCGCCCTCGGATATCTTCTCAGCCAGTAAAGCACCAGCCAGCCCGGCATGGAATATCGGAAGCTAAGTTCCTCCGTCTCTGTCATACCCCCGGAAAATACCTGCAAATACTTCTCGGTGTCCGGATAATTCTCCACACTGCGCACAAGTCCGCGCAGGACTCCGTTTACAAATCCCGACAAGCCGCTCATTCCCTTTTTCTTAATCAGCTTCACTGCCTCGTTGCAGGCGGCCGAAGGCGGCACCTGCTCCATAAAAAGAATCTGATAAGCACCCATGCGGAGGACATTTCTGACCGCAGGCTTCATCTTCGTCACCGGACGTCTCGCCTGCTTTTCCAAAATCCGGTCAAGTGTCAGTTCGCGCTCCAGTGTTCCCTGGAAAATCCGCACCGCAAGTGCTCTGTCATGGTCGGAAAGCGTCGGATTGGCGGCAAGACCTTTGGACAATACCTTATGGCTTAATTTTCCCTGCTCCTGCGCCTGCATCAGCATGTCCAAAACAAGTTCGCGTGCCGTCATATCCGTATCCTCCGTATATTCTTATTCCTGCTTTGCCCCAAGCGTTTCTCCTGCTTCTACCGCATTTCCCCTAAGGAAATCCCCGGTCTGCATACGGGGTCTGCCCTCCATTTGCAATTCTTTGATTACAAGACGTCCTTCTCCGGTCTGTACCGTCAGGGAATCCCTGCCAACTTCAACAATTTCGCCCGGATTGCCGCAGCCCTCCGCCACCTCAGCCTTCCAAAGCTTCAGCTGCTTATTTCGCCAATACGTATAGGCAGTCGGCCATGGATTCAAGCCGCGAATCCAACGCTCCAACTCCGCCGCCGGTCTTGTGAAATCCAGACATCCCATGGACTTATTCAGCTGCTTCGCGTAGGGTGTTGCCGCCTCGCCCTGCGGCTTCGGCAAAAGCCTGCCCTCCACAATCAGCGGAATCGCCTCGATAATCGCTTCTGCTCC
>DLOO01000061.1:7197-7383 GCA_002479645.1 Lachnoclostridium sp. UBA7482
GTAAAGTCCGCCGCCGGTCTCCTCCGAAGAAATCGGAACCAACTTCTGCATCAGAATGTCACCGGTATCAATTCCCTCATCCATCTGCATAATTGTCACACCGGTCTCGCTCTCGCCATCCAGAAGCGACCACTGAATCGGCGCCGCCCCGCGGTACTTCGGAGCGGAAATCGTGCTTGCGGTAAC
>DLOO01000085.1:0-5534 GCA_002479645.1 Lachnoclostridium sp. UBA7482
TTTCTTCGGGATTTTAGGTTACATGCATTATTCTTTCTATCGTAACTTGCGGTATTTACGGTCTTTACTGGGTATATTGCCTGCAGGAGGATATCCGTACCGCAACCGGCGATGAAAGCCTTCCGTCCGGCGGAACGGTAATTCTTTTAGGCATTGTAACCTGCAGCATTTACTTACTGTACTGGCTCTTTATGACCGGACAGAGGATTGATCAGCTCAGGGTACAGAGAGGAATGGCAGCCACCAACTTGAATATTATTTTCCTTGTTTGTGGTTTGTTCGGTTTCAACATCGTTGCTTATGCTATCGCACAGAACGAGCTGAACAACATGCCGTAATCACCAGGCAAAAAAGCATTTGAGGGAGAAACCGGGAAGGTTTCTCCCTCATTTTTTATTCCACAAGAAATTCGTTATTGAAAAATGTAAATTTTTTGAAAAATGCTGTTGACACGGGACGCGAGATTATGATATTATACTTCTGCTATCTTTGTAAGATAGTCTAAAGCAGAGTTTCCACTCTCACCTTCCGCTTGTTCGCAACGCAAAGAGGTCTAAGAATTTATTGCTTAATATTTTTAGTGATATTTTTGGAGTGGAGCGCATGCATCCACTTTTTTTCTTTTGGGAGGTGTAATACCATTAGCGAGTATATGATTAACGAGCAGATCAGAGACAAGGAAATTCGTCTGATCGGAGAAAACGGAGAGCAGCTTGGCATTATGTCAGCGAAGGACGCTTATTTCAAAGCACAGGATGCCGGTTTGGATCTGGTGAAGATTGCGCCTACGGCTCAGCCCCCTGTCTGTAAAATTGTCGATTACAGTAAGTTCCGTTACGAGCAGACTCGTAAGGAAAAGGAAAACCGTAAGAAGCAGCGGACAACGGAGACCAAGGAAGTTCAGCTTTCACCCAATATTGCAGAAAATGATATGAATACAAAGGCGGAAGCAGCTCGTAAATTCATTACCAAAGGAAATAAGGTAAAGGTGCAGCTTCGTTTCCGCGGGCGCGAAATGGCGCATCAGCAGAACGGTGTTGCGATTCTTCAGGCATTCTGCGAGAAGCTTGAGGATGTGGCGGCTATGGACAAGGCTCCGAAGATGGAGGGCCGTAACTTAGTTGTTACGCTGTCACCGAAGAAATAAGAACAATACATTTGAGTTTTAAGGAGGACATCACTATGCCGAAAATGAAGACCAGCAGCGCAGCTGCAAAACGTTTTTCCAAAACAGGTACTGGCAAGCTGAAGAGAATGAAGGCCGGCAAGCAGCATATCTTGACAAAGAAGTCTACCAAGACGAAGAGAAACCTGAGAAAAGCAGCTATGACCGATCATGCAAATGAAAGAAATATGAAGAAAATCTTACCGTATCTGTAAGAGAACGTCTGAAGGAGGACTAGAACGATGGCAAGAATTAAAGGCGGTTTGAACGCAAAGAAGAAACACAATAGAGTATTGAAGCTTGCAAAGGGTTACCGTGGCGCAAGATCCAAGCAGTACAGAGTAGCTAAGCAGTCCGTTATGCGTGCTCTTACCTCTGCATTTGCAGGTCGTAAGGAGAGAAAGAGACAGATGCGTACTCTTTGGATTGCCCGTATCAACGCAGCGTGCAGAATGAACGGTTTGTCCTACAGCAAATTTATGTATGGCCTTAAATGTGCAGATGTAACCATTAACAGAAAGATCCTTTCCGATATGGCTATCAATGATGCGGAAGGCTTCACCAAGCTTTGCGAATTGGCTAAGAGCAAGCTTGCATAACCGGCAAAAGAATAAAAAGCCTTGGCTTTATTAAGACTCCCGACCGAAAGATTGGGAGTCTTTTTGTGCTGCGTATGCTTTACATCCGACGGGTTCTGTGATACTATAAAACTGGTATGGAATTGACTTTGTGATACCGGGAAAATCGGAGGAATCCACATGAAAAAGAATGTCGTATTTGCAGGGATTGCCCTGATGGCAGTGATGCTTTTGGGATGCCTGTGTTTTGTAATAGATAAAGTGAAAAATGACAATGATAAGCCGACCGCGACGCCGAAACCGACCGCAGAGGCAACCGCAACGCCGACGGAGGAGAAAACTCCCACGCCCACATCCGCCGGGAAGGCAACACCCACGCCGAAGCCGACGGGGACGCCGACTCCGGATTTGACCCCGGAGGCGCCGAGCGCAACACCGGAGCCGACGGGGGAGCCTACTCCGACACAGAGCGTGTCGGGGAATTTGACGTTAGAGCAGGCAAAGGAGCTTTTGAGGCATATCAGTGCGGATGAGCTGCGGCTTCCCAATGACGTCAATTACTATGAACTGGAGGGAGACGACTGGACCACGATGGTACGCGGTAAGGAATGCTATTGCATTGATGTGTTCCACGAGGAAGAAGGTCTTGCGGGTCGTTTTTACATTGCGGTAGACGGCAGTACCGGTTATCGATTGAATGACGATGAGGAATTTGTAACGATTTCCCTGCCGCGATAAGCGGGGGCAGAGAGGATATCAAAAAGAGGAAGAAAGGGGCAGCGATATGCGCGAAAAGATCAATGCACTTGCAAACGGCAATATCAATTATGAGCTGCCGCATCTTCTGACAGACCGGGAGCGACTGTTTTGCAGCGTGGAGGCGGGCAAGCGTTTTCACGGGTATTTTACGCTTAGCAACAGCATGGAGCGTCCGATGAAGGGAATTTGCTATTCCAGTCACCCGGCATTGGAATTGATGACCTCCCGTCTGGTTGGAACTGAGATTCAGGTGGAGTATCAGGTGCGAGGAGAATATCTGACCGAGAAGGACAGTGTTTCCGGTGAGATTTATTTTATTATGGATTGCGGGGAGAAGGAATTTCCCTTCAAAATCGAGATTGCAGCGCCCACCCTGCTTTCCTCGGAGGGTGAGCTTAAGAATCTGCAGGAATTTGCCATGCTTGCAAAGCGCAACTGGAAGGAAGCGGTGCGTGTATTTACCGAAATCAGTTTCCGCTCATTCCTGGCGCACCAGGAGGCGCGTTATGTGCACTTGTGGGAGCATGTATGCCGCTCTGCGTCGAGCGACCAGGCGCTGGAGGAGTTTCTGGTTCGCACCGGTCAGAAGCTTGAGGTGGCATTTCTTACCGAAGAGCCGCAGCTAAAGTATGAGATTGCGGAAAATAACCTGACGGACCGTATCGTAATTACGAAAAATAACTGGGGATATCTGCGAATCAAAGCATCTTCCTCGGACTCCTTTGTTGAGATTGAGCAGAACGAAATTACCACAGAGGATTTTAAGAATAACAGTTTGGAATTGCAGTTTACCATTCGTTCTGACCGCATGGTACAGGGAAATTATGCGGCGGCGATTGTGCTTGAGAGTCTGACGCAGAGAGTGGAACTGGAGGTTTCCTGCCATAAAAATGTGGAACCGGTTCTTTTGTTTGACGGAAAGCAGGAAGCGAGACGTCTGTTCTCCAAGTTGTCGGAGAATCTCCTGCAGCATCGTCTGCGCCGTATTCCGGCAGGCCGGTACATCTCCGAGGCGGAGGATATTCTTACGCGTCTTGACCGGGTGACGTCGCCGGAGATGTTAGAAAAGCGCCTGTATCGCGTGCACCTTGCACGCCTTTCCGGCAGGGAAAATTCGGCAAACAGTTATATGCGCGGAGTCACGGATGAGGAATTGAGCCGCGGTTCTGTCATCGCAAGAGGTCTGTACCTTTATCTGAAAGCAGAGCGTTTGCAGAGTAACCGTGCGGAACTGATGTCACAGCTGCAGCAGCTATGTACGGAGCATCCCGAGACGCCGGAGGTCACTCTGCTCCTGTTGTTTGTCGATGAGCGTTACGGTAAAAATCCGCGTCTGAAGCTTGCGGAGCTTCGAGCATTATATGAAAACGGTTTTTCGTCGCCGTTTTTGTATTTGGAGGCGGCGGAACTTTTGGCAGGCGATCCCGCGCTGATTCATGAACCGGATGCATTTATCGTACAGTCGTTTTATTTTGCGGTTAAACACGGCATGCTGACCAGAGAGCTGGTTCTTCAGTTTACATATCTAATAGAGCGTTCCCGGGAATATCATCCGCTTTGCTACCGGATTTTGTCGGGCATGTATGAGCGTTTCCCGATTCCCGATGTGCTGAGTGCGCTGTGCTATATGCTGATTCGCGAAGGGCGCAGGGAACCGGAGTATGCCATCTGGTACCAGAGAGGGGTTCAGGAACAGCTTCGCATTACCGAATTATACGAGTATTACATATATTCCATGGAACCCGATGAGGAAATGCAGTTGGATTCTGCGGTACTGTCGTATTTTGTTTATAATAGCCGCCTGAGTGAGGAACGCCTTGCATTTTTGTATGCAAATGTAGTTTGTCACAAGGAAAGTAACCGTCCGGTTTATGAGACCTATCGGGAGAGGATTCATCAGTATGCGCTGGTGCAGATGAGAGCCGGTAAGAACAGCCATCATCTGGCAATCCTGTACCGGGATTGTCTGTCAGATACGGAGAGCCGCACAGAGGCATTGGCATATTTGCCGCGCGTCGGTTTTCGCCATGAGGTGCGCTGTGACAATCCGGCCGTGCGTTATGTATGCGTGTCTCACCGTGAGCTGCGGGAAGAGACCATGTCTCCGGTGACGGACGGAGTTGCGCAGGTGGATATTTACACGCCGCAGGCATTGGTGTCTCTTGCCGATGAGTACGGAAACCGGCTGCTGAACGGCGTCTCCTACGAATGCGTCCGCCTTTTGCATGCAGACGAGTGTTATAACGATGCATTCCGTCTCAGCCCCGAGAGCAGTATGCTGCTTTTGAGCCTGGCAGTTAAGGCACAGACAGAAGCCAGATACGACGCCGTATCGGTTGACCTGCGAAGACAGGCCATTCGTCTGTCCGAGCTCAGTGAGGATTTCCGGTCGGAGCTGGTAAGAACGCTTGTACTTTACTATTATGATAACTGTCGGGATGAGATGCTTGAGGATTACCTGACGGAGCTGAAGGAACCGCAGATTCCCCGGAAGCAGCGGGCGAAGATTATGAGTCTTTTGATTCTTCGCGGACAGAATGAACGTGCGCTTTCGATGCTGCTTCATTTCGGACCGGAGGGAGTGGAACCGCGTCTGGTTGAGTCGCTGTGCCTGGCTCTTTCGCCGGAATTGTTCCGCCGGAACCGTGAGCAGATTATTCGCCTGATGTACTGGAGCTTTACGCGCGGAAGACGAAATGAGAAGCTGATTGCCTGTCTTGCGGACCATTACCAGGGAACAACGGAGAGTATGTATTATCTCTGGCAGGAGGCGCTTACCTGCGGAATTTCTACGGAAGACTTAGAGGAGCGTTTGCTGGCGCAGATTCTGTTTACCGAGTCTGATTTGAACCTGGCAGACAGTATTTTTGCACATTATCAGAAACCCGGCTGCAATCGTCAGCTCGTTCGGGCATATTTGTCCTATGTATCGTATAAATATTTGCTGGAGGATGTACCGATTGGGGAGCAGACCCTGCGTTTTATGAAGCGCGACGTGTACTCCGATGAAAACGACATCTGCATTTTGGCAA
>DLOO01000085.1:5617-5924 GCA_002479645.1 Lachnoclostridium sp. UBA7482
CTGCTTCCGCCGTCTGGCGAAGTATTTTAAGCTGCCTGAGAGCCTTGAAGATAAGGTATTGGTTGAGTACAGAACCAATCCGGCCAACCGTGTGACGCTTCACTATACATATCGCTCTGCGGGCAAGAGAAAGCAGTTTGACTTCCCGATGCGGAATGTCTNNAACGACATCTGCATTTTGGCAATTCTCCGAATCTGTTCGGAAAGCGGGGAACTTACAGAGGAAGATCAGTCCTCAGCAGAATACTGGCTTCCGAAGATGGAGGCAAAGGGAAAAGTGCTTCCCTGCTTCCGCCGTCTGGCGAAG
>DLOO01000085.1:6053-8577 GCA_002479645.1 Lachnoclostridium sp. UBA7482
ATCTTTGTCAAGGAGGTTGTTCTCTTTGACGAGGAGTCCATTGAGTATGTGATTTCCGAAGAGGGCGGCGGCAAATCCCTGGTCAGCGAAAAAGCGATTCTGACCGGAGCGGATGCGGGATGCACGTCCGGAAGCCGGTTCGGCAGAATCAATGCCATCATTGCGGCGAGAAAGGCCGAGGATAAAGACAAGACACTGGAACTTTTGAACGAGTATGTAAAGGATTCCTTTGCAATCAGTCAGTTGTTCCACGAGATACTGGACGAAAATCAAAACCGCCGGAATTAGGCGGAGTTATTAACGGAGGAAATTCGGAAAGGAGGAAAACGGAAATGGAGAGCAGAAACCTGGTTGTCGGACTGGATCTGGGAACGGAATTTACCCAGATTGCAATTAAGCGTGAAGGCATTGAGCCGGAATCGATATGTGTTTCTCCGGGAAATGACCGTTTTCTGATTCCTACGGTACTGTGTCTTCGGGATGATACGAGAGACTGGCTGTTCGGTGAGGAGGCGATTCGCTGCCGTAACCGTGAAGCGGGACGTTTCTTCCCGGACCTTTTGGAGCGGGTCGTCCGAGACGAGACCTGTATGGTTTATGACAAGGAATTTACCGGACAGATGCTTTTGGAGCGCTTTATTCGTAAGGTTCTGTCGGGTCTGAAGTTAAGATATCTGCAGGACAATATTGAGCGAATTGTTGTAACCGTCCAGAAGCAGGACAGTAAGCTGGAGGCGGCAATTTATCAGTCGCTGGAGGCAATGGGAATCGAACGCGACCGCGCGATTGTACAGAGTCACCTGATGAGCTTTATGCATTATGCAGTCAGCCAGCCGAAGGAACTGTGGTCGAACGACGTGGCTCTTTTTGATTTCCGGAAGGAAGGCTTGTTCTATTACCAGCTGAGTGCGAGCCGCAAACTGGAGCCGGTTGCGATTTCGTCCCAGACGGCAGATTTGTCGGATTTGATGGATTCCGATTCGCTGGAGAGCATGAACGACCGTCAGCTGGCAGCGAATTTCCGAAGCATTACGGAGAAAATAATCGGACGTCAGATTCTGTCCGCCGTATACGTTACCGGCAGCGGATTTGAAGGAACCTGGTGCGACGAGGTTCTTCGGGAACTCTGTAAAACGAGACGCGTCTTCAAGGGGCAGAACCTGTATGTCAAGGGTGCGGCCTATGCGGGACAGACTGCCGGCAAAGAGGCCAAGCGCCGCGAATTCCTTTTCCTGACGGATGAGATGCTTCGTTCAACGATTTCCATCCGGATGTTCCGTGATGAACAGATTTCCGATTATCCGCTGGTGTGGGCGGGAACGAAATGGAATGAGGTAAATGCGAAAACCGTCGGTATTCTGGATGATACGGATGAGATTTTTCTTTCGATATCCAATGCGGTGCGAAAGGAAACGAAGCATGTTGTGATGGGACTTCGCAATTTGCATCGAAGAGAAAATAAGACGACGCGAGTTTCTATCGGCGTTCGGTGTTTAGACCGCGATGTTGCGGTAATTACGGTAAAGGATCTGGGATTCGGACAGTTTTATCCGAACTCTTACCGAATCTGGGAAAAGGTAGTGCAGCTGTAGAGAAAGGAGGCTCCCATGGGACGATTGATTTATTGTATCGGTGATAAAGCAAAATCCCCGTATTATTTTGCGTCTACGGGAACCCGCGTCTATACGATGGAGGAGCTTTGCTACTATCTTTATCATAATGTGGAAACGATTGAAGAGGATTTGGCGGAGAGCCAGCTGATTTCTTGGATTCGCGATGAGCTGCACATGGGACAGCGCGCCGACGAGCTGCAGGAAATTAAAAATAAGGATAAAGGGCTGAAGGAACTGGCAGTTGCCATTTTTTGCAGCACCGACTATTATTCACAGGGGGAAATCGCGAATCTGGTTGCGGAAATCGACGCCTATTTTGCATTGCTTCCGATTGCACGTAAGAAGCGTCATGCAGACGTTTTCCTGCGTTACGGCAACTCCCGCGAGGCGCTGCTGGAGTATCGCAGTCTGGTGGCGGATCGCGAATTTGCATACCTTGATGAGAAGGCGCAGGGACAGGCATACCACAATATGGCCGTATTGCTGGCAAGAAACGGTATGTTCCGCAATGCATCCCGGTATTTCCTGCTTGCGTATGAAAAGAATGGGGAAAAGGAAAGCCTGTGCCAGTACTTGTATTCCCTGAAGCTGGGCGGGATGAGCGCGGAATTTAACCGTGAGTTAAATCGGTACTTTCAGGAAAAGGACGTTATGCGCCGCATCGAAAATCAGTTTTATTTCATAGAGGAAAATCGGGAATATTCGCCGGAATATAGCAACCTGCTTCGTCTGATGGAATTAAAGGACAAGGCGGAAATGGAGGAGGATTTCTGGTGGCTTCTGGACGAAACCATCAACCGCCTCAAGAAAGCATATCGCGCATAGTATAGGGAAGTAAAAATTGCAGCCTGACTCCTACATTCGCAAAACTCGCGCTTACGCGCTTCTGCGTCTGCTTACGCATCCGCGTT
>DLOO01000036.1 GCA_002479645.1 Lachnoclostridium sp. UBA7482
CTACACCGACAAAGGCAGCAACGCCTACGCCGACGAAGGCAGCAACACCGACTCCGACACCGTGGGGAACAGCACCGGTGCCCAGTGGAGAGGCAACACCTACCGTAACCCCTGAACTTACAGGAGCACCGGAGGGAACGCCTACACCGACCGAGGCAGCAACGCCGACTCCTACCGAGGAGGTAACACCGACCCCTACCGAGGAGGTAACGCCGACCCCTACCGAGGAGGCAACACCTACTCCTACTGAGGAGGCAACTCCTACACCTACACCGGAGCATGGTAATAAGGTTCCTACGCCAACCCCGTCAGTTCCTGCCGGCGGACACGATGAGAATCCGAAGACCAGTGACAGCAATACGGTAATTCTTCTTTTCCTTTTTGCAATCAGCTCTCTTGTAGTAGTTATTGCTGTCAGCAAGAAGACAGAAAACGAGAGATAGAAGAATAAAGCATTGGACTTGAAAACATAATTGTAAAAGAAAAGCTGCAGACGCAAGATGAGCGCCTGCAGCTTTTTTCTTCAATTTTGCATAGAAACGCGTCATTTTTTATAAATTGTTAAGGAAAAAGCATAGACAGTGGAGGAAAAAAGGATTATAATTAATCTTGTGTTTTTCGATATTGCAAACAATATCGTGAAAGGAAAGGCATTTGTCATGCGGATGTTTGTATTGTAAAAGGCGTATTTGGCATAAGGCAAGGCCTATGGAGGTATTTTTTATGAGAAAGAAAATTGCTGTATTTATGGGGGAAATTACCGGCAGTTTTCAGGAAGTAGCGGTTCGTTGTATTACGGAACGCGCCAATGCACTTAACTATGATGTTGCAGTCATCTGCACATTTGGTTCCTACAATGACGATTCCATCTATGCAGAGGGGGAGAAGGCAGGGATCTATCTGCCGGATATATCAATCTTTGATGGTGTGATTGTGACGGAAGATGTTTTTGACATCGAAGGAATGGCAGATGAATTTTATTCTCATTTGAAGGCTCATGCGAAATGCCCGGTGGTTTATCTTCGCACGCAGAGAGACGGTTTTTACAGTCTGGAGAATGAAAATAAAGAAGCAATCGCAACGATGACACGGCATTTTGTTGAGACTCACGGTTTTTCGGACATTTGCTTTATGTCCGGCAAACGGGAAAGTGCCGACGCTAAGCAGCGATTGGAGGGCTTTCTGGAGGTAATGGAGGAGTATAATCTTCCGGTTCATGAGCATATGGTTTTCCATGGCGATTACTGGTGTGAAAAGGGTCACGAAGCTGTGAACTGGTTCATGGAGGGGCGTACGACATATCCGCAGGCGATTATTTGCGCCAATGATTATATGGCGCTTGCAATTTGTGAGGAGTTAAATCATCGCGGCGTGCGGATTCCGGAGGAAGTGTGTGTTTCCGGCTATGATTATGTGACGGAGGCACGCAGATATTATCCGACGCTGACTTCGATGGAGATTGATTTTGCTGATATGGCAAAACGTGCGGTTGAGATTATTGAGAAGGCAAATCATGGCGAGGAGCAGCAGCTTCATCATAAGGTTGTTCCGCAGCTTCGCCTGCACGCCAGCTGTGGCTGCGGCTGTCAGTTGAAGGGCGATGAGCGGGTTGATATTGCAAATCAAAATTCAAATTATACGGTCAGCATGAAGCGGTTTATGATGTCGCTTACCGAGTATCAGGATTCCTTCGATGAGGAGGAGTATCTGTGGGTTGCCGAAAAATATTCGGATTTGATTCCGAGCGACAAGGTTTATGTGTGCCTTTGCGACGAGAAGGAAGTTGGTTACAATGAAGTCGAAAAGGATAATGCATTTTCGGATTGCATGATTCTGAAGAGGGTGTTTCATCAGGGAGAAAGCTCCGAGCGGCCGGGCATTTACTTTGAACGTAGGGATTTGCTTCCGCAGTCTGTTTGGGAGCAGAGAAAAGCACAGAATTTCCTGTTCTTTACGATTCATTATAAAAATAAGGTTTTGGGTTATTTGGCAACGGATTTGCCGAAGGACCGTTGGTTTAATATCTTTGTCCAGCCGTATATTATGAATCTGGCAAATGCGATGGAGAATGCTTCCGTACAGAAGGCATTGACCGATCTGGAGGATATTCGTGCGTTGTACCAAAAGGATGCACTGACCGGACTTTTGAATCGACGTGGATTTGACAAGCAGCTGCGTGATGCAATGGTAAAGGCGAAGAATGAAAATTCTCTCTACATTGTCAGCATCGACATGGATGGCTTAAAGCAGATTAACGATACCTATGGT
Source organism: Lachnoclostridium sp. UBA7482 (assembly GCA_002479645.1). Lineage (GTDB taxonomy): Bacteria > Bacillota > Clostridia > Lachnospirales > Lachnospiraceae > ISDg. The sequence continues at coordinate 2,269 of DLOO01000036.1, forward strand.
CACAATGAGGGTGATAACGCGCTTACTAAATTGGGTTCTGCGCTGCAGGGAGTGCTGGAGGAAGGTGAATTCTGTGCACGTATCGGCGGCGACGAATTTGTTGCATTCCTGATTGGAAAGGATGAAGGACGTACGGAACGGTTCCAAAGCGCATTTGAAAGATCGCTTGTTTCTGCTGTCGGAGCCGGAATGTTATATTCTTTGAAGGCCAGTGTGGGTATCTGTGCATTGAATGAGGAGCCGGACGCCACCGTGAGTTCCTGTCTCCAAAAGGCAGATATGCGAATGTATGAGAACAAGCGTATGCATAAGCAGACTGAGAAAGAGCAGGGGAGTTCGGAAACGCGCGAAAGCGGGAAATCATTTTTTGGGAAAAGCATCCGTCTGTAGATGCCGACTGTCCCGGCAAAGGAAAAATGAATAAGCATGGAAAGGCATAATTTCGTGGAAACGGGCGTGATTATGCCTTTTTGTTCCATAGGAAATTCCTTTGAATTTCCTATGGAACAAAAAAGCTCCGCTTAAGAAATGTCCCGATGTGGCATAAATGCCAATCGTGACTATGCACGCGCCAGACGCGAGAGTTTCGCTCGCGAAACTCTTTATTCTTTTTTGGAAAAAAAATCAATTTACCCCTTGACAAGGTAGGTAAATGGTATTATTATATGCACATACCCACCTGAATGGTAGGTAAATAAAGCAGTCGGGTATATTACAGTAAAATACGATGCTTGAATGGAGAGCACAGTTTTTATGTATACCAATGAATGTGACTGGGAGAGAGGAACCGATTATGTCGAATTACAGATTTGAAACCCTACAGCTTCATGTAGGACAGGAGCAGGCCGACCCCGCAACTGACGCAAGAGCCGTTCCGATTTACGCAACTACTTCTTATGTTTTCAAGGATTCTGCACAGGCAGCAGGCCGTTTTGGTCTGACAGAAGGCGGCAATATTTATACACGTTTGATGAACCCGACTTCGGATGTTTTTGAAAAGCGAATTGCAGCTTTGGAGGGTGGCGCAGCAGCTCTTGCAACTGCATCCGGTTCTGCCGCAATCACTTATGCAATTCAGAATATTGCGATTGCCGGCGACCACATTGTTTCTTCCGCAAACCTGTACGGCGGAACCTACAATCTCTTTGCAAATACTCTGAAGGAACAGGGCTTGACCACCAGCTTTGTTGACCCGTCCGACCCGGAGAATTTTGAAAAGGCGATTCAGCCGAACACCAAGCTTTTGTATGCGGAGACTCTGGGCAATCCGAATTCCGATGTTATCGACATCGAGGCGATTGCAGCGGTTGCTCATAAGCATGGAATTCCGTTGATTGTGGACAGTACCTTTGCAACTCCCTACCTGGTTCGCCCGATTGAGCACGGTGCGGATATCGTAGTTCATTCCGCAACCAAGTTTATCGGCGGTCACGGTACCGTAATGGGTGGTGTTGTGATTGACGGCGGCAGGTTTGACTGGGCCGAGAACGATAAGTTCCCGGGACTTTCCCGGCCGAATCCTTCCTACCACGGAGTTGTATTTACCGAAGCCTGCGGCAATATCGCATACATCATGAAGCTTCGTACCACGCTCATGAGAGATCAGGGAGCAACCATTTCCCCGTTCAATTCCTTCCTGCTTCTGCAGGGTTTGGAAACCCTGTCTCTGCGTGTAGAGCGTCATGTGGAAAATGCCCTGAAGGTTGTGGATTTCCTGAAGAAGCATCCGCAGGTGGCAAGCGTAAATCATCCGTCTCTGGCTACCGGCAAGGAAAAGGAACTGTACGACCGCTATTTCCCGAACGGTGCAGGCTCCATTTTCACCTTTGATATTAAGGGTACCGCAGAGGACGCGAAGAAATTCACGGAAAGCCTGGAGCTGTTCTCCCTTCTTGCAAATGTTGCCGATGTGAAGTCGTTGGTAATTCATCCGGCATCCACCACACATTCGCAGATGAACGAGGATGAGCTGCTGGCGGCAGGCATTCGTCCGACGACCATTCGTCTTTCTATCGGGACAGAACATATTAGTGATATTATCGAAGATCTTGAACACGGCTTTGAGGCAGTAAAGTGAGGTAAATATTATGGCGAACATTTATACATCCGCAGATCAGTTAATCGGAAAAACTCCCCTGTTGGAGCTTTCTCACATTGAGAAAAATGACAATTTGGAGGCAAAGGTGCTGGCAAAGCTGGAATATTTTAATCCTGCCGGTTCCGTTAAGGATCGTGTTGCAAAGGCAATGATCGACGATGCCGAGGCAAAGGGACTTCTGAATGCACAATCGGTCATCATTGAGCCTACCTCCGGCAATACCGGTATCGGTCTGGCATCCGTGGCGGCAGCGCGGGGCTACCGCATCATTATCGTAATGCCGGAAACCATGAGCGTGGAGCGCCGCCAGCTGATGAAGGCATACGGTGCGGAGCTTGTTCTGACTGAGGGCGCAAAGGGTATGAAGGGAGCGATTGCCAAAGCAGAGGAGCTGGCAAAGGAGATTCCAAACAGCTTTATTCCCGGCCAGTTTGTCAATCCCGCCAATCCCGCCGCTCACCGTGCAACGACCGGACCGGAGATTTGGGAAGATACGGACGGCCAGGTTGATATTTTCATTGCCGGCGTAGGTACCGGCGGTACGGTAACGGGTGTCGGCGAATATCTTAAGAGCAAAAATCCTGCGGTAAAGGTCGTAGCGGTAGAGCCTGCAGCTTCAGCAGTTCTCTCAACCGGTGTGGCAGGTGCACATAAGATTCAAGGGATCGGAGCGGGTTTTGTGCCCGATGTTCTGAATACCGGGGTTTATGATGAAATCATTCCCGTGGCAAACGAGGATGCATTTGCAGCAGGAAAGCGTGTCGGAAAAGAAGAGGGCGTGCTGATTGGTATTTCCTCGGGCGCAGCATTGTGGGCAGCGATTGAGCTTGCAAAGCGTCCGGAAAATAAGGGCAAAAATATTGTGGTTCTCCTTCCGGATACCGGTGACCGCTATCTCTCCACTCCTTTGTTTGCAGATTAAGGGGTATCGCAGAGAGTAGCTGCACGGTTTGATTTGAGGGAGGAAGAAACTTTATGATGGTATCGACCAGAGGCCGTTATGCGCTGCGTGTCATGATTGATTTGGCGGAGCGCGGTGGAGATGCCTTCACTGCAATGAAGGAGGTTGCCGAACGTCAGGGAATTTCCCTGAAGTATATGGAAAAAATCATGCCGGTTCTTGTAGCAGGGAAACTCGTGGAGGGGATTCACGGTAAGGGCGGTGGTTATCGCTTGACGAGAAAACCGTCGGAGTACAGTGTCATGGAGATTCTGTACCTAACCGAAGGAAATCTTGCACCTGTGGAATGCCTGTCATGTAATGCGGAGGAATGCAAACGAGCAGCAGAGTGCCGCACATTACCCATGTGGACGGAGCTTCATCACCGCATCACCGATTATCTTGACAGTGTGACGCTTGCGGATCTTGCAAGACTTTAATTGAAAAGAATTTTGCTTATTATTTTCTTCTCATGGCAATATGGGAAAAACGATAGCGCGGTCCGTTGTTTGTTACGTTGACGCCGCTTGCGGTGCCCACACCGTCCGAATCCTGACACACCTGTGTGGTGAAGGTATTTGGGAAACGGCGTTCCAAGTAGTAGGACATTTCCCTGCAGCCGTGTACGGAAAAGGCCGGGCGATTGTAGCCGTCGACATCGAAGCGGAAGCTGCGGAGACCTTCCAGGCGATTTTGGTAAATGCGTACCTCCCCGGCGCCGTTTTCGATGTCGCGGATAAGCTTCTGCGTTACTTCATCGTTGTCAAAATAAGCAGCAGCGGCGGGAGCGAGAATCTTTTCGCGAATTGCAGTGCCGAGAACATGGAGCAGACCGTAGCTTAGGCAAATGCAGAGGAGCAGCAGTAAAGTTGCTGCGAGATTGGCGGTATTTTGCCGGATGCCGAAAACAACCTGAACGAGAAACCGTCCGAGGAACGGGATTTGCGTAATAAAGAGAATTAAAAATGCAACGGCGCCAATCCAGAAAATCGGTGAAAACCACTTCGGGGCGATGGAACGACCGGATTCGATAATGGTAATCTTGTGAAAACAAGTGACAAAGGCGAAGCCCCCGGCGGCGGAGCAAACCAAAATAAATTCGAGCAGATGCTGAGCAACAAAATTCATAAAATCCCTCCAATACCTGATTTCGGAATCCAACCGGTACATCGAATAATAAGTTTCCGCGCGATGTAGCCAGAAACTTATTATTCGATGTACTACCCCTTATCCTAGCACACATTTACAAAAATATCAATTTTCGCAGCGCCTTTTTTGCGGTCAAATACTCAAAAAATTTCTTGACAGCACAAAAAAAACGCTGTATATTGAATTTAACAATTAAGAACCGATGAGCAAGAAGAGTAACTGTAGGAAATGTTCAAAGAGAGCCGCCGATGGTGGGAGTGCGGTAACGGGAACTTCAGTGAATGGACTTGTGAGGGCAAACCGAAACGCGACGCGGAGTAGGGGCGACGTGAACGCACGTTATAGCGTATCATGTATGATAGTACATGAAGTGAGAGCATTTTGCGATAAGCAGATGAATATAGGTGGCACCGCAGTATATCTGTCCTATGTATTTATTCAATACATGGGGCTTTTTTGTTCCATGGGAAAGATATTGATATTTCCTTATACGGCAAAGCGTTCCGTTAAGGATATGAGCATGCTTTCGGTAATTACTGCAAGGGTCATCTCTCGGTTTCTTATTTGTTGCAATCACGCGGGATACGCGAAAAAATGCATTTGCGCAGGAAGGCGCAGGAAAGGAAACCATTATGAACAAAGAAATCCCCTACAAAATTTATCTGGAAGAAAACGAGATGCCCAAGGAATGGTATAACGTGCGCGCGGATATGAAGACTAAGCCCGCACCGCTTCTTAATCCGGGAACCGGCAAGCCGTTAAGCGTTGAAGAGCTTTCTCCGATTTTCTGCGAGGAGCTTGCAAAGCAGGAACTGGATGATAATACTGCCTATATTGCAATTCCTGAGGAAATTCGTGAATTTTACAGGATGTATCGTCCCGCTCCGCTCGTTCGCGCATACTGCCTTGAGAAGAAACTCGGCACTCCGGCACACATTTACTATAAGTTTGAGGGTAACAATACCTCCGGCTCCCACAAGCTGAACAGTGCAATTGCACAGGCTTATTATGCGAAGAAGCAGGGGCTTAAAGGCGTTACCACCGAGACCGGTGCAGGTCAGTGGGGTACCGCACTTTCCATGGCATGTTCTTACTTCGGACTGGATTGCCAGGTTTACATGGTTAAGGTTTCTTACGAGCAGAAGCCGTTCCGCCGCGAGGTTATGAGAACCTATGGCGCATCGGTAACTCCCTCTCCGTCCATGAACACCAACGTTGGCCGCAAGATTAACGAGGAATTCCCGGGAACAACCGGCTCTCTGGGATGTGCAATTTCCGAGGCTGTGGAAGCGGCGACCTCTCAGGAAGGCTATCGTTACGTACTCGGTTCCGTACTCAGCCAGGTACTCCTTCATCAGTCCATCATCGGTCTGGAGACCAAGGCTGCGCTTGACAAATACGGAATTAAGGCTGACATGATTATCGGCTGTGCCGGCGGTGGCTCCAACCTTGGCGGTTTGATTTCTCCGTTCGTAGGCGAGAAGCTTCGCGGTGAGGCAGACTACCGGATTATTGCTGTTGAGCCTGCATCCTGCCCGAGCCTGACCCGCGGTAAATTCGCATACGACTTCTGCGATACCGGTAAGGTTTGCCCGCTTGCTAAGATGTACACCCTCGGGAGCGGATTTATTCCTTCTGCAAACCATGCCGGAGGACTTCGTTACCATGGTATGAGCTCTATCGTTTCCCAGCTTTACGATGACGGTCTGATTGAAGCAAGAAGCGTAGAGCAGACCGCTGTTTTTGAAGCAGCCGAGATGTTCGCACGCGTGGAAGGAATCCTTCCCGCTCCGGAGAGCAGCCATGCTATCCGCGTTGCCATCGACGAGGCGCTTAAGTGCAAGGAAACCGGCGAAGAGAAGAATATCGTATTTGGTCTTACCGGTACCGGTTATTTCGACCTTGTAGCATATGAGAAGTACAACAATAAGGAAATGTCGGATTACATTCCGACGGATGAGGATCTTGCAAAGAGCCTTGCTGCTTTGCCGGTAATTCCCCAGTAGGAAAAATATACAATAGTTAAGAGAAATCGAAGCAGGGCTTTTGCTTGACAAGAGCCCTGTTTTTTTATTACAATTCAGGTAGAGGTAACGTAATTTATGAGGATGGGAGAAAATTATTATGTTGAGGGGTAAAAAACATTTGCTTAGTCTGGTGGCTGCTTCTGCGCTTGGTATTTCCATGCTGGCAGGCTGCGGCGCCGACAAGAAGGACAAGGACGAAGAGCCGACAGGAACAGAAGCGCCTGCTCCGACGGAGGATGCGGCAACACCTACGCCGACGGAAGCACCGGAGAATCCGGTTGACAAATACGCAATGAATACCGAGCTTACCGCGATTGAAGTTACTGCGCTTATGGGGAACGGAATCAATCTCGGCAATACGATGGAGGCTTACGGTCACCAGCCCGGTAAGGTTCGCCTTCCCGATCAGACGGAAAGACTCTGGGGACAGCCGACGACCACGAAGGAAATTATCGAAGGTATGAAAGCGGTCGGATTTGACACGCTTCGTATTCCGATTGCATGGACCAATGCCATGGCATATGAAACCGGCGATTACACAATCGGGAAGGAATATCTGGACCGTATCGAGGAGATTACCAACTGGGCTCTCGATGCCGGTATGTATGTTATTATCAATGATCACTGGGACGGAAGCTGGTGGGGCATGTTCGGCTCGGCAACCGCGGAAACCCGTGAAAAAGCAATGGACATGTATACGTCTATGTGGACGCAGATTAGCGAGCGCTTCAAAAAATACGGCGACCACCTGATTTTTGAGGGGGCTAATGAGGAACTCGGCGACCGTCTGAATGATACCGATGTTGCAAAGGACAGCGGAACGCTTTCCCAGAGCGACTGCTACCGCGTGACGACCGAAATCTGCCAGAAATTCGTTGATGTTGTACGTGCATCGGGCGGCAATAATGCAAACCGTTTCCTGCTGATTCCGGGTTATAATACCGATATTGGCATGACCTGTGACAACCGCTATGCAATGCCGCAGGATACGGTACAGAATCGCATGATGATTTCCGTTCACTACTATACGCCATGGGGTTATTGCGGGAATTCCAGCCTTACGGCATGGGGAACCACGAAAGATTACGATGAGCAGAACGGTCTGCTGGCAAAGATGAAGAAATTCACCGACCGGGGCTACGGCGTCGTTATCGGCGAGTATGCGGTGGCATTCCGCGAGGATGGAACCGTGAAGGACAACCTGGTGGATTTCCTTGATAATTTCCTCAATAACTGTGACTGCTATGGATATTGCCCGGTTTTGTGGGATTGTAACGGCCTTTACAAGCGTCTGACGCAGTCCGTTATGGATGAGGGCGCGGCAAAGCTTTATCTGTCGAGAACTGCGGCGACCGAGGTCGGCAAGACCGCAGAGCAGATCAGCAGGGAAGCAAAAGAAAAGCTGGACGCCACCTACGAGTCGGTTACCGCAAACAGCGGCGGTGTGGACGACAATACCGCACTTGCATGGATTATGTTTAACAGCGGAGATTACACGCTAATGTACAGTGTTGGTAATACCTATGATCCGAGCCAGCTTTCGGGTGGAGTAAAACCGACGGATGCGCTGATTACCGGTGAGGGGCAATATACCATCGGACTTGATTTTACCGGAATCGGAAAGGGCTTCGCAGTAGGAACCGCATTTGCGGCAATCGGAATTGCCAATGGAGAGACATTGTATCCGGGGTACTTCATAGACATCATTTCCATTAAGGTTAACGGTGCAGAGTATAAAATGCTTGCAAGACCGTACACCACAAGCGACGACGGCAAATGCACCCGCGTCAATCTCTATAATGAGTGGATTACCAACCCGTCCGGAAGAACTTCTGACGGCGAACTGACGGGTTGCAGTGCAACGCTTCTTGATAATGCCGATTTAGGTGTGCTTAAGACGTTAGAGATTACATTTATGTATCATAAGTAATGGGAAGATGAAATCAGAAATGACGGGGAATCCGAAAGGATTCCCTGTTCTAAATGCTGCTATTTTTACAAAAAATATCTCGCTTGTATTTTTATCCTATCCGTGCTATACTTATGCAAAGCAT
>DLOO01000050.1:0-3631 GCA_002479645.1 Lachnoclostridium sp. UBA7482
CTAAATAGGGAGGATTTTATTATGTCAGTAATGGAGTTACATGATGAATTATTCGGCGTCTGGTTTTTGATTGGCGCCGCATTGGTATTCTGGATGCAGGCCGGGTTTGCGATGGTTGAGACCGGTTTTACGAGAGCGAAGAACGCCGGTAACATTATTATGAAGAACCTGATGGACTTCTGTATCGGTACCGTAGCATTTTCCCTGCTTGGTTATTCCCTTATGATGTCAGAGGATTACATTGCAGGTGTCATCGGTAAACCGAATTTCGGTATGTTGACCGACTATGATGCTTTCCTTGCAGGAGGCGGCGCAAGTATCTTCGTATTTAACCTTGTGTTCTGTGCAACGGCGGCAACCATCGTTTCGGGTGCTATGGCAGAGCGTACAAAGTTCTCTGCATACTGTATCTATTCCGGTGTGATTTCCCTTATCGTTTATCCGATTGAAGCCGGTTGGGTCTGGAACGAGAAGGGTTGGCTGGTTGTCAGAGGCTTCCACGATTATGCCGGATCCGCTGCAATTCATACCGTTGGCGGTGTGGCTGCGGTAATCGGCGCAATTATCCTGGGTCCCCGTATCGGTAAGTACGTAAAGGATGAAAAGGGTAAGGTTAAGAAGGTTAACGCAATTCCCGGTCACTCCCTGACGCTTGGGGCGCTTGGTTGTTTCATCCTCTGGTTTGGCTGGTACGGCTTCAACGGTGCGGCTGCAAAGAGCCTTCCGGAGCTTGCATCCGTCTTCGTTACAACAACCGTTGCTCCCGCAGTTGCAACCGTAGTTTGTATGCTGTTTACCTGGATTAAAAATGGGAAGCCCGATGTTTCCATGTGTTTGAATGCTTCCCTTGCCGGTCTGGTAGGCATTACCGCAGGCTGTGATGCAATGGACTGGATCGGAGCAGCAGTTGTCGGTATTGTCTCCGGTATTCTGGTAGTTGTTGTCGTTGAGGTTCTTGACCTGAAGTGTCACGTCGATGACCCGGTTGGTGCTGTTGGCGTTCATCTTGCAAATGGTGTATGGGGTACCCTTGCTGTTGGTTTGCTGGCAACCAAAACCGCACCTTTTGGAAAAGATGGTTTGATTTATTCTATGGTTCATTCCGATGCAAGTGTAGCAGACGGCGCCAAGTTCTTTGGCATTCAGTGCCTCGGTATCGGCGTAATCATCCTTTATACGGCAATCCTGATGGTGATTACCTTCCTCTTGATCAAGAAATTCCATGGTCTGAGAGCAAGCGCGGAGGAAGAGCTTGTCGGCCTTGATAAAACAGAGCATGGTATCGCAAGTGCATATGCGGACTTCGTTCCTTCCGTTCCTCAGATTCTTTCCGACAGAGTCTCCGAAGAGGTTACTCCGGTTAGCGGAACAACACCGGTTGCCGAAGCAGTTCCGGTGAAGAAGGTAGAAAGCTTTGTCCCTGAGGGCACTGTGAAGATGACCAAGGTTGAAATCGTATGTAAGGAAAGAATGCTGGAGCCTTTGAAAGATGCGATGATGGCAATCGGTATTACCGGCATCACCGTTTCCCATGTGCTTGGATGCGGCGTGCAGAAAGGCAAGCCGGAATTCTACCGAGGCGTTGAAGTTGCACCGTCGCTTCTTCCGAAGGTACAGGTTGACATTGTTGTATGTGCTGTTCCGGTTGCAACGGTTATCGAAACCGCCAAGAAGGTTCTTTACACCGGTCACATCGGTGACGGAAAGATTTTCGTTTACGATGTTGAAAATGTTGTAAAGGTAAGAACCGGTGAAGAAGGCTATGCAGCACTTCAAGATGTGGAATAAGTAAATACAAATACAAAGATGTAAACCAATTGATTTCGCGAAAGGCAGGTAATCTGCTTTTCGTGAAATCTTATTGAAGTTTAAGGAGGACAAATGTATGTGCTCGATTATGGGCTATAAGGGAAAGAGTATTTCCCGCGAATTGTTTAAGGATCATTTTGATAAGACGATATCCAGAGGTCCGGATATGCAGAGAATCCTATCCTACGCAGACGCAACGCTCGGATTTGAGCGTCTTGCAATTATGGGTCTTTCCGAGGAAGGTATGCAGCCGTTTGCATTAAACGGAAATGCGATTGTCTGTAATGGCGAAATCTATGGATTCCGTGTGATTAAAATGGAGCTCGAAGCGGAGTACACATTTGTCAGTGATTCCGACTGTGAGATTTTGCTGCCGTTATATGAAAAATACGGTGTGGATATGTTTGTGAAGCTGGATGCCGAGTACGCCTGCATCATTTACGATGCGAAGAAAAATGCACTGGTTGCGGCAAGAGATCCGATTGGTATTCGCCCGTTGTTCTACGGATATTCCGACGGGGAGATTGTATTTGCAAGCGAAGCAAAAAACCTTGTCGGACTGGTGGATAAGGTAATGCCGTTTCCGCCCGGACATTATTTTGCAGACGGCAAATTTGTTTGCTACCGTGATATGACTGAGGTTAAGGAGATTTCCTCGGATGACCTTGAGACTGCCTGCGGTAAGATTCACGACAAGCTTGTTGCAGGTATCGAAAAGCGTCTCGATGCGGATGCGCCGCTTGGTTTTTTGCTCAGCGGTGGTTTGGACAGCTCGCTTGTATGCGCAGTCAGCGCCAAGATTTTGAAGAAACCGATTCGTACCTTTGCCATTGGTATGAGCACGGATGCAATCGACCTGAAGTATGCGAAGGAGGTTGCTGATTATATTAAAAGCGACCATCAGGAGATTATTATTACCGAGGAAGATGTTCTGAAAGCGCTTCCGGAGGTGATTTCGATTCTCGGAACCTATGATATTACTACGATTCGTGCAAGTATCGGTATGTATCTGATCTGTAAGGCGATTCACGAGCAGACCGATATCCGTGTGCTGATGACCGGCGAGATTTCCGATGAGCTGTTCGGTTACAAATACACCGATTTCGCACCGGATGCACAGGAATTCCAGAAGGAGGCCGCAAAGCGAATCCGCGAGCTTTACATGTACGATGTTCTGCGTGCAGACCGTTGTATCTCCACAAACTCTATGGAGGCACGCGTACCGTTCGGCGATCTTGATTTTGTAGAATATGTTATGAGCATTGCCCCGGAAATGAAGTTAAATACCTATGGTAAGGGCAAATACCTGCTGCGTCATGCATTTGAAGGAGATTACCTGCCGTACGGCATCCTGATGCGTGAGAAGGCTGCATTTTCCGACGCGGTAGGTCATTCGATGGTAGATCATCTCAAGGCATATGCAGAAGAAGCGTACACCGAGGAGGCTTACGAGGAGGGCATTAAGAAATATGAATTTGCAAAACCGTTTACAAAGGAATCCCTGCTGTACCGTGATATTTTTGAGAAGTTCTATCCGGGTCAGGCAGAGATGGTTGTTGATTTCTGGATGCCGAACAGGGAATGGGAGGGCTGCAACGTAAGCGACCCGTCCGCCCGAGTACTTGCAAACTACGGTGCAAGCGGACAGTAGAAAAAGGAGAAACGCAAATGGTAAAATACGTATTTGTGACCGGCGGTGTTGTGTCCGGTCTCGGAAAGGGAATTACGGCGGCATCGCTCGGACGTCTTTTGAAGGCACGCGGGTATCATGTAACGATGCAGAAATTCGATCCGTATATCAATGTGGACCCCGGAACGATGA
>DLOO01000050.1:3705-3887 GCA_002479645.1 Lachnoclostridium sp. UBA7482
GTCTGGATTATAACTCCAATGTCACAACCGGTAAGATTTACTGGTCGGTTCTGAATAAGGAGCGCCACGGTGATTACGGCGGAGGAACCGTACAGGTTATCCCGCATATTACCAATGAAATTAAAGACCGCTTCCATAAAGCCAAATCAGAGGATGAGGACACGATTTCCATTATCGAAATC
>DLOO01000050.1:3942-4131 GCA_002479645.1 Lachnoclostridium sp. UBA7482
GTTGGAAGAAAAAATGCGATTATGATTCAGGTTACCCTGATTCCGTATCTGAAAGCTTCCGGCGAAATGAAGACAAAGCCGACGCAGATGAGTGTTAAGAGTTTGCAGAGCATGGGTATCTGGCCCGATATCCTTGTCTGCCGTTCGGATTACCCGGTAGACGACAGCATGAGAGCCAAAATTGCGTTG
>DLOO01000050.1:4217-4398 GCA_002479645.1 Lachnoclostridium sp. UBA7482
TGAATGTCTTGACCTGCCGTGTCCCGAGCCGGATTTGACCGAATGGAAGCAGATGGTTGAGAATTTCCATCATCCGAAGCATTCGGTTACGATTGCGCTGGTTGGCAAATACGTGGCGCTTCACGATGCGTATCTCAGTGTCGCCGAAGCTCTGAAGCACGGTGGAATCGCCCATAAGACG
>DLOO01000050.1:4455-4651 GCA_002479645.1 Lachnoclostridium sp. UBA7482
GCGCAGACGGCGTCCTGGTACCGGGCGGCTTCGGTCAGAGGGGGACGGAAGGCAAGATTTTGGCAGCGCAGTATGCCAGAACTAAGAAAATCCCGTATCTTGGCATTTGCCTCGGTATGCAGCTTGCTATTGTGGAATTTGCAAGAAATGTATGCGGTCTTGCGGATGCGGCAAGTATCGAGCTGGTACCGGAAAC
>DLOO01000050.1:4774-16055 GCA_002479645.1 Lachnoclostridium sp. UBA7482
ACGCCACAGACATCGTTATGAAGTAAACAACGAATACAGGAATGTGCTTACTGAAAACGGAGTAATTCTTTCGGGACTTTCCCCGGACGGCCGAATCGTGGAAATGATTGAGCTGAAGGATCATCCGTATTATGTAGCAACGCAGGCTCATCCGGAATTCAAATCCAGACCGGATGCACCGCACCCATTATTCCGGGGACTGATTGAAGCAGCCCTCAGAAAGCGTAAGGAGGAGTCATTGTGAGCCAGAAATTGAACCAGACAACCGAAAATGTTAAGACCCTTTACGATCCGTCGTTCGAGCACGATAACTGCGGTATCGGTGCAATCGTGAACATTCACGGCAGGAAGAGCCATGCAATTGTGGCGGATGCATTAGAAATCGTTGAAAATCTTGAGCATCGTGCCGGAAAGGATGCGGAGGGAAAGACCGGTGACGGCGTCGGTATCCTTACCCAGATTCCGCACAAGTTCTTCAAGAAGGCATGTAGGGCGCTTGGCATTGAAATCGGCGAGGAGAGAGAGTATGCGGTTGGTATGTTCTTCTTTCCTCAGAACGAGCTGAAGCGCAGCCAGGCAAAGAAAATGTTTGAAATCATTGTTGAGAAGGAAGGACTGAAGTTTCTTGGCTGGAGAAAGGTTCCTACCGTAGAGAATGTACTCGGTCAGAAGGCTCTTGAGAGCTGTCCGCAGATTCTGCAGGCATTTATCAAGCGTCCCGCAGGCCTTGTCGACGATTTGGCGTTTGACCGCAAGCTCTATGTTGTTCGCCGTGTATTTGAGCAGAGTAATGAAAATACCTATGTTCCGTCTCTGTCAGGCAGAACTATCGTATACAAGGGGATGTTCCTTGTAGGTCAGCTGCGTACCTTCTTTGCTGATTTGCAGGATAAGGATTACGAGTCTGCGGTTGCCCTTGTACATTCCAGATTCTCTACGAACACGAACCCGAGCTGGGTCAGAGCACATCCGAACCGCTTTGTGGTACATAACGGTGAAATCAATACGATTAAGGGGAATGTGGATAAAATGCTGGCACGTGAGGAGACAATGCAGACCGGCTGCTTCACGGATGAGGATCTTTCCAAGGTTCTTCCGATTATCTCCACCGAGGGTTCCGATTCCGCGATGCTTGACAATGCGCTCGAGTTCATGATTATGGGCGGGATGGACCCTGCACTTGCTGCCATGATTCTGATTCCCGAGCCTTGGGAGCACAACGATACCATTTCCCAGACCGAGCGCGATTTCTATCAGTATTACGCAACGATGATGGAGCCATGGGACGGACCGGCCTCCATCCTGTTCTCCGACGGCGACGTTATGGGTGCGATTCTTGACCGTAACGGTCTGCGTCCTTCCCGTTATTATGTAATGGACGACGGAAGACTCATTCTGTCCTCCGAGGTCGGCGTACTGAGGCTTGACGAAAAGCATATCCTGAAGAAGGAAAGACTGCATCCGGGTAAAATGCTTCTCGTAGATACGAAGAGGGGAGTAATTATCTCCGATGAAGAGCTGAAGAACATTTACGCAAGCCGCGAGCCTTATGGGGAATGGTTGGATTCCAACCTTTTGAGCCTTCAGGATATCAGGATTCCGAACCGGAAGGTTCCGTCTTACCGGAAGGATGAGCTTACCAGACTGCAGAAGGCATTTGGCTACGAGTATGAGGATTATAAGGAAGAAATCGGCAGTATGGCAAGAAATGGCGCAGAGCATATCGGCGCGATGGGTATCGACACGCCTCTGGCTGTTCTGTCAAAAGAATACCAGCCGTTGTTCTATTACTTCAAGCAGCTGTTTGCACAGGTAACCAACCCGCCGATTGATGCAGTAAGAGAGAAGATTGTAACCGCAACGACCATTTATGTCGGCAAGAACGGCGATCTGCTTTCCGAAAAGGCAGAAAACTGTCACGTTCTGAAGATTAAGAATCCGATTCTTTCGGATCTTGACCTTTTGAAGATTTCCACACTGCATAGGGATGGCCTTAAGGTTGAGAAGGTTTCCACCCTGTACTATAAGAGTACACCGCTTGAGCGTGCTATCGAGCATCTGTTCGTAGAGGTTGACCGTGCATATAGGGACGGTGCAAATATCCTGATTCTTTCGGATCGCGGTGTGGATGAAAACCATGTGGCAATTCCGTCTCTCCTCTGTGTTGCAGCGGTACATAACCATTTGGTAAGAACAAAGAAATGCATGGCAATGTCCTTGATTCTTGAGTCCGGCGAGCCGAGACTGGTGCATCATTTTGCAACGCTTCTCGGTTACGGCGCTTGTGCGGTGAACCCGTATCTGGCACATGCTTCGATTCAGCAGCTGATTACTGAGGGAATGCTTGAGAAGGATTATTATGCAGCCGTTGAAGATTATGATGATGCGATTATCCGGGGTATCGTAAAAATTGCCTCCAAGATGGGGATTTCCACCATCCAGTCCTATCAGGGCAGCCGAATTTTTGAGGCGGTCGGTATTGCGGGAAGTGTTATTGATAAGTATTTCCCCGGAACGGTATCCCGAATCGGCGGTATAACGCTTGAGGATATTGCGCGCAACACCGATAAGCAGCACTCACGCGCATTTGACCCGCTCGGACTTTCGACCGATATGTCCATCGACTCTATGGGGCGTCACAAAATGCGTGCGCAGGGCGAGACACATCGTTACAATCCGCAGACAATCCATATGCTTCAGATGGCAACCAGAGAAGGCGATTACGGAAAATTCAAGCAGTATACCGCGATGGTTGACGCAGAAAAGACTGGCTATATCCGAAGCCTGATGGAATTTGCATATCCGGAACATGGTGTGCCGATGGAAGAGGTGGAATCGGTTGAGGAGATTGTAAAGCGCTTTAAGACCGGTGCAATGTCCTACGGTTCTATTTCGGAGGAAGCACATGAGGCGCTGGCAATTGCCATGAACCGTCTGCACGGTAAATCCAACAGCGGCGAGGGCGGTGAGAGCGATGAACGTCTCGAGAGCGCCGGAACCGAGCATGACAGAAGCTCCGCAATCAAGCAGGTTGCGAGCGGACGTTTCGGTGTAACCAGCCGTTACCTTGTCAGCGCAAAGGAAATCCAAATTAAGATGGCGCAGGGGGCAAAGCCCGGGGAAGGCGGACATCTTCCCGGAAAGAAGGTTTACCCGTGGATTGCTAAGACCAGACATTCCACACCGGGTGTCAGCCTGATTTCTCCGCCGCCGCATCACGATATTTACTCCATCGAGGATTTGGCGCAGCTGATTTATGACTTGAAAAATGCGAATAAAAACGCAAGGATTTCTGTGAAGCTGGTTTCCGAGACCGGCGTCGGAACAATTGCTGCCGGTGTTGCAAAGGCCGGTGCAGGCGTCATCCTCATTTCCGGTTACGACGGCGGTACCGGTGCGGCGCCGCTTAGTTCCATTCACAATGCCGGTCTTCCGTGGGAGCTCGGTCTTGCAGAGACACATCAGACCCTGATGCAGAACGGTCTCAGAAACCGCGTGGTTATTGAAACTGACGGTAAGCTGATGAGCGGCCGCGACGTTGCTGTTGCAGCAATTCTCGGTGCAGAGGAATTCGGCTTTGCAACCGCTCCGCTGGTAACTCTCGGCTGTGTCATGATGCGTGTGTGCAACTTAGATACCTGTCCGATGGGTGTTGCGACACAGAATCCGGAGCTTCGCAAGAAGTTTATCGGTAAGCCCGAATATGTGGAGAATTTCATGCGTTTTATCGCAGAAGAGCTGAGAGAGTACATGGCGAGACTCGGCGTCAGAACCATCGATGAGCTGGTTGGACGTACGGATCTTTTGAAGAAAAACGAGAAGCTCGGCGGTGTGCAGTCACAAATCAGTCTTGACCGTATTCTCGGCGAGCCGACCCGAGAGGATTGTACCTTCCGTCCGGAATTTACCTTTGATTTCGAGCTGGATGCGAAGAAAGATCAGAAGCTTCTTGTTAACGAAAGAGGATTTGCCGAGGCAATTAAGAGTGGAAAGGCGGTAAGTATTCCGGTAGAAGTTACCAATATTGACCGTGCATTCGGTACCTTGATCGGCGCGGAAATTACAAGAGCACACCACGAGGGTCTTGCAGATGACACCGTTACCCTGGAGTGTATGGGCGCGGGGGGACAGAGCTTCGGTGCGTTTATTCCTGCCGGTATGACAATAAATCTTACGGGCGACAGCAACGACTATTTCGGTAAGGGGCTGTCCGGCGGCAAGCTGAGTGTGAAAGCGCCTGCAGATGCAGCATACGATGCGGAGAACAATATCATTATCGGCAACGTTGCTCTCTACGGTGCAACCTCGGGCGAGGCTTATATTGCAGGTATGGCAGGTGAGCGTTTCTGCGTTCGCAATTCGGGTGCAAAAACTGTCGTTGAGGGTGTCGGCGAGCACGGCTGCGAGTATATGACCGGCGGCCGCGCGGTCATTCTCGGACCGACCGGAAAGAATTTTGCAGCCGGTATGAGCGGCGGCGTTGCTTATGTGCTGGATGAAAATAACAGTCTCTATCGTAACCTGAACAAGGAAATGGTTCTGATGGAAAGAGTGGAGCATAAGGCAGATAAGGAAGAACTCCGTACCATGCTGAAAAACCACGTGAAGTACACCGGTTCCATAAAGGCTGCCGCAATTCTTGAGAACTTCGACAGTTTTCTTCCAAAGTTTAAGAAGATTATCCCTGCGGATTACAAGAGAATTGTCCAACTGACCGAGGATTTCATTGAACGCGGCATGAGCATCGGCGAAGCACAGATTGAAGCATTTTATGCAAGTCTTGATAGGAAGGACAAATAAAAAAGGAGGACAGAAATCATGGGAAAACCTACCGGTTTTTTGGAATATGAGAGAAAGGACGACGTTGCTGTTAGTCCTGCGGATCGAATTAAGAATTTTGAAGAATTTCACACCTGTCTTCCTTTGGAAGAACAGACAAAACAGGGGGCAAGATGTATGGCGTGCGGCGTACCGTTCTGTCAGTCCGGAATGATGATTTCCGGTATGGCGTCGGGGTGTCCGCTTCATAATCTGATACCGGAAACCAATGAACTTGTTTACAACGGTAATTGGGAGCAGGCATACACTCGTCTGAGTAAAACCCATAGCTTTCCGGAGTTTACCTCCCGTGTCTGCCCGGCGCTTTGTGAGGCGGCATGTACCTGCAATCTGTTGACGGCGCCGGTTGCAACAAAGGGAAATGAGCGTGCCATCATTGATTATGCATTTGAAAACGGTCTTGTTACCGAGGAGGCTCCGAAGGTTCGTACCGGCAAATCCGTTGCCGTCATCGGCAGCGGACCCTCCGGGCTTGCGGCGGCACAGCTTCTCAACCGAAGAGGACATAGCGTTACCGTGTTTGAACGAAGTGACCGTCCGGGAGGACTTCTGCGTTATGGCATCCCGAACATGAAGCTCGACAAGCGTTCCATTGATCGCCGGGTTAAGCTGATGGAGCAGGCAGGTGTGGTATTCCGCTGCAGTACAAACGTAGGAAAGGATATTTCGGCAGAGGAGATTATGAATAATTTCGATCGTGTCATTCTCTGCGGCGGCGCTTCCAATCCGCGTGATATCAAGGCGCCCGGAAGAGATGCCAAGGGGATTTATTTTGCTGTGGATTTTCTGAAGGAAGTCAGTAAGAAACTGATGGACAATGACTACGATTCCGAGCGTGTAATGAAGGCAAGAGATTTTTCCTTCGGAAGTCTGAAGGGCAGGAATGTCATTGTAATCGGCGGCGGTGATACCGGTAATGACTGTGTCGGTACGAGTATTCGTCTCGGCGCCAAGAGCGTTACACAGCTTGAGATGATGCCTCCGGCGCCGCTTGTAAGAGCAGCGAACAATCCATGGCCTGAATGGCCGAAGGTCCTCAAGACCGATTACGGTCAGGAGGAGGCTATCACTTCCTTCAGAAAATCCACAGNNACGGTTACGGAGTTCCTTAAGGATGAGCAGGGAAATCTTGCGGGCGTAAAGACCGTAGAGCTTGACCGCGCAATCGACCCGCAGAGCGGACGTATGACTATGCAGCCGGTACCCGGAACCGAACAGGAATTGAAGGCAGAGCTTGTACTGATTGCCGCAGGCTTCCTCGGAAGTGAGGCGTATGTAACCGGGCAGTTCGGTGTTGAGGTCGATGCCCGCACGAACGTTGCTACCGAAGAGGGAGGGTATCGCACCAGCAGGCCGAACGTATTTGCCGCAGGCGATATGCACAGGGGACAGTCCCTTGTAGTATGGGCTATTGCAGAAGGTCGTGGGGCAGCAAGAGCGGTTGANNCATCTGCGGGAGAGCGGTTGACGAATCGTTAATGGGCTACACAAATCTATAAGAAATTATTTCTTTACAAAGCGAGAGAAAGATGTTAAAATATTACCCGTGAAATAGAGGGTGACAAGGGCGTCAGGATAGCTTGCGGGGAGCAAGTCTATTTGACGCCCGTTTTTGTTCCAGGAGAGGAGAACCGCATGAGAAGCAAGGAAGAAATCTTACGCTTAATCGAAGAGGAGGATATTGAGTTTATTCGTCTGCAATTCACGGATGTTTTCGGCAATTTGAAGAATATTGCCATTACCCCCGGGCAGATGGAGCGCGTAATCAATGACCAGTACCCATTTGAGGCTTCCGCATTGTTTGATAACCTGTATGACCCGGAGGCGGGACTGTTCCTGCGGCCGGATCTCGATACTTTTGTAACGCTTCCCTGGAGACCGCAGCATGGCAGGGTCGGCAAGATTATCTGTGATGTCTGCGACCGAAACGGCGAGCGTTATGAGATGAGTTCGAGAAAGATTTTGCAGGATGTGGTAAAAAAAGCTAAAGAGCAGGGCTACACCGTTATGGTTGACCCTGAGTGCGAATTTTTCCTGTTCCATACGGATGACAACGGAGTGCCGACAACCATCACTCACGAGCGCGCCGGATATCTGGACGTCGGACCGATTGATCTCGGAGAAAATGCGAGACGCGATATGGTTCTGACCCTGGAGGAGATGGGCTTTGAAATCGAGTCCTCGCACCATGAGAAAGCACCGGCGCAGCACGAAATTGATTTTAAGCAGGGCGAAGCACTGGAAACCGCCGACGCACTGATGACCTTCAAATTTGCGATTCGTTCGATTGCAAAGCGGTTCGGATTGTATGCAACCTTTATGCCGAAGCCGTTGACGAATGTTGCCGGTTCGGGTATGCATCTGAATATCTCTATCCATAAGGACGGCAAAAATTTGTTTAACGGAACAGGAGACGGGGCGATTTCCGAGTATGCGAAGTATTTCATGGGCGGGATTATGGAACATGCTGCTGCGATGTGCGCAATTACCAATCCGATTGTTAATTCGTACAAACGTATCCTGACCGGACACGATGCACCGCTTCGCATTGACTGGTCGACGCGCGGAGAGAAGACGCTGTTAAAGCATCATAATTGTTACGGCGATACAAAGGTTGAACTTCGATTCCCGGACCCTTCGGCAAATCCTTATCTGGCAATTGCGGTCAGCATTGCGGCCGGTCTGGATGGTATTAGGAAGCGTACGGCGGCGGGTGAAGAGAACAACAGCACGAAGCAGCTGCCCGGCAACCTGAAGGACGCCGTGGAGATTTTTAAGCAGGATGAACTGATGAAGTCGGTTCTCGGCGAAGAATTTATGAGAATCTATGCAGAACTGAAAACAAATGAGTGGAACGACTATATGATGCAGGTATCTGATTGGGAAATCGGAACATATCTCACAAAAATGTAGGAGGAACATAGATGGGCAGTATTTTTCTTGTAATGCCCAAAGCAGAAGATGCAAATCGCATTGCCGCAACGATTCAAAGCTACGGTCTGATGCACGAAGTAAAAATCTGCTCCTCCGGCTCGGAGGTGCTCCGACTCCTGCAGTATCGGGACAATGGGGTAGTCCTATGTACCAAACGTATGCGGGATATGAGTTATACGGAGCTTTCGGAGTATCTGCCGCCGGGGTTCGGCATGATTGTCATGACGAATGATGTCGCGCTTGAGACCTTTTCGGAACGGATTGTAAAGCTTCTGATACCATTTCGGCGAAGCGACCTGATAGCCACCGTTGAAATGATGACGAGCGGATTTCTTCCCCCGAAAAAGAAAAAGAATCACGGACCGAGGGAGCGAAGTGAAGAAGAACAACAGGTTGTTGATAAGGCAAAACGCGTGTTGATGGAACGAAACGGAATGAGCGAGCCGGAGGCTTTCCGCTACATCCAAAAGAACAGTATGGATTACGGAAGAACGATGGTGGAGTCCGCTCAGATGATTCTGCTTATGAACAGCGAATAATGCGATGACGGAAGCGTTTCGGGTATTCACGATATATCAATAAATAAGGAAAATGGGGAGATACCACAATGGTAAATGTTAATGGAAATTATTTGAAACTGCGGGGAAGTTATCTCTTCTCTGAAATCGGCAAAAGGGTAAGAGAGTATTCGGCGGCGAATCCGGATAAGAAGGTGATTCGTCTCGGAATCGGCGACGTAACACGTCCGCTTGTGCCCGCTGTAATCGATGCATTGCATGCGGCAGTAGATGAAATGGGGGCAGAGGAGACATTTCGCGGCTATGCACCGGATCTTGGCTACGAATTCCTGCGGGATACCATTTCCCGGTGCGATTACAAGGCAAAGGGCTGTCCGATTGAGCCGGATGAAATCTTTGTATCGGATGGTGCAAAGAGTGATTCCGGTAACATTCAGGAAATCTTCGGTGTGAACAACCGTATTGCGGTTTGTGACCCGGTTTATCCGGTTTATGTCGATACCAATGTTATGGCAGGCAGAACCGGGGTGTTTGATGAGGCAAAGGGACTGTGGAGCAATGTCGTTTACATGCCCTGCACCGCGGAGAACGGATTTGCACCCGAGCTTCCGAAGGAAACTCCGGAGTTGATTTATCTGTGCTTCCCGAACAATCCGACCGGTGCCGCCATTACGAAGGACAAGCTGCAGGAATGGGTGGATTATGCGAATAAAGTCGGTGCGGTTATCATTTATGATGCTGCATACGAAGCTTATATTACCGAGTCCAATGTACCGCATTCTATTTACGAGTGCGAGGGTGCGCGCGAGTGTGCCATTGAACTGCATTCCTTCTCGAAAAACGCAGGCTTTACCGGACTTCGTCTCGGTTATACCGTTATTCCGAAGGATTTGAAAAGAGAAGGCGTAATGCTTCATTCTCTGTGGGCAAGAAGACACGGAACCAAGTACAATGGAGCTCCCTACATCGTACAGCGTGCCGGTGAGGCGGTTTACTCCGAACTCGGACAGGCACAGGTGCGGGAGCAGGTTGCCTATTATATGAGAAATGCCTCCTACATTCTGGATGGTCTCAAATCCGCAGGATTTACCGTATCCGGCGGCGTGAATGCACCGTATATCTGGATGAAGACTCCGGACGGACTTTCCAGCTGGGAATTCTTTGATCATCTGCTTTCTGCCGCAAATGTTGTCGGAACTCCGGGCGTTGGCTTCGGACCGAGCGGCGAGGGGTATTTCCGCCTGACCGCATTCGGACGCTTCGAGGATACCGTAGAGGCTGTAGAGAGAATTAAGAAACTGTAATTGAAAGTTCTATGATTTTTCTGCAATAAAAAGTTCCACCCCATGGAGTTTACTCCTGCAGGGTGGAACTTACGCTTACCGAGTGAAATTAACATTTACAGAGAAGCAATTACGGATTGATGTTTTTGCCTTCAACGCAGAACACACCGTCGGTTAAAGGCTTTTCGGCATCGGGTTTGCGCAGAATACCGCGTCGAATCAGTTCGTCTGTAACGTATCCGATAATCTGATACAGATAGCAGCTTATCCATTGATTTATCTGATCGTGCAAATGTCGGGGCACGAAGCTTGCAAAATTATCTCGTACATTTACGATCCACTCCGCAAGCAGCTCGCTTACCTTTTCATCATTCAACTCAAACAGAGAAACAAATTCGCTGAACTGTTCCGCTGTAAAGTAAGGGAAATTAAGAAAATATTCATGCCCCGACTTTACAATCAAATTTTTTTTGATTAAGTGCGCGGCGTCTTCAGCGGAAAGCATTTCTTTTGCGATTATTCCATTTGTACTGTTTCGTACAATACCGTTTGCGCACATCCAGCGCGTCCCTTGGTTATGATAGATACAATAGTCGAAGTATTTGCTGATCCAATAATAATAGATATTGGATGGAGCTTTGTCTTCATTCCCGCTGTCGTCACGTGCAACGTTGCACCCGGAATTATATTCTGCACAGTTTTCGTTTTTATCTATGGTTTCTTCCACAATAAACCAACCGTAGCCGCCATCCTTTCTTGGAGGATACGGTCCGCTTTCAAGCTTCAAACGATTGTTTTTTACATCGCGGATTTTTTGTCTGAGCAGATACGGAACGATCACATAGCCAAGTCTGTCCGTGCCGAAATCGTTGCCGTAGAAGTCAAGCGCTTTGATCTTATCCTCTGCGCCCATAAGCAGCGTCTCCATTTGATTGGCAAGCATATTGACAACGGACGCGGAAACATCTTCGGTCTGCTTTCTGTCTTTCAAACGGAAAATAATGAAGTTTGCTGCATATTTGTTTCCAACCTTACAAATTGCATCCCCGTATTCGAGGCGGGGCAGTTCATCCTCAATGTACATGGTGGGAATACCGGTGCTGATGCTGATCTCCTCAACGGTTAACGGTTTTTCATAAGCCGCAAGACAGATTGCCCGCGCAATTTGTGTGTGAAGATAAGCATCGGAATCCATATTTCCGTTACAGACCATAGTGTTCCAGTTGATTCTCTGATATACCTTATCCATTTTGTTTTCTCCTATCCGATTTCTGATTTTTTGGCGTCCTGCGTTCAGCCGCCATTTGATTGTAGTTTCGGGGAGCGCATACTTTGCGGCAAGATCTCTGACGGATAATTCTCCGATATAGTAGTCCACAAAAATATTCCTGTACTCGGAAGATAACGTATGCAGGTAGCGGAATACCGTTTCATACTGCTCCTGCGTGCGATCCTCGTCCATATCGGAATAATCGGCAATATCATAAAGATCATCCTCGCACGACAGCATGGTTTGACTTTTATTCCGATCATCAATAAACCGGGCGTATCGGTTATGAGCAATGCGCCAAACCCAGGCGTCAAGCGATTCGATATGATATTTGTTCATTCCGTCAAGAATGTGACATATGATTTCGCTTGCAAGATCCTCGGCGTCGTAGCGATTGGATAACCGTTTACAGCAGAAACGAAATATCGGTTCGATAT
>DLOO01000039.1 GCA_002479645.1 Lachnoclostridium sp. UBA7482
CCAGACTTACCTTCTTAAATGTCCGGTTAAGTCTCACGGATTCAGGTAATACTGCTGACATTGGTCGTTATCGTTGTTGTGTCTCGGCGCAATACGATTCAGCTGTTCAAGCAAGAACAGGTGAATCTGCACATGCAAGAGGAAATGAACGCCCGGCTGGAGGAATCCAACGCTATGCTGACAGACGCCAAGGAGGCGGCGGAACAGGCGTTCCGAATTGCGGAGGATGCAAACCACGCAAAAAGCTCGTTCCTTTCAAATATGAGCCACGACATACGTACCCCGATGAACGCCATTATCGGTTTCTCGTCTCTTTTGGCAAGAGACGCGGAGAATCCCGAAAAGGTAAGGGAGTATACCAAAAAGATTACCGCCTCCGGTCATCATTTATTAGGTTTGATAAACGACATTCTTGACATCAGTAAAATTGAAGCGGGCAAGACGATATTGAATATGTCGGATGAAAATATCGTTGATTTGATTGAAGGCATAGACAGTATTATCCGCCCGCAGATGAAGGCGAAAAAGCACACCTTTGAGGTGTACAGCAAGAACCTGAAACATGAACACTTAATCATCGATAAGCTGCGTATGAATCAGATCCTGATAAATTTGCTGTCCAATGCGGTCAAGTATACGCCTGACGGTGGGCATGTCGTCCTGACGGTTCAGGAACTGCCGCAGCAAACAAAGCAGCTGGCGCAATTCCGATTTATCGTAGAAGATAACGGTTACGGCATGAGCGACGAATACATGAAAAAACTCTTCCACGTATTTACGAGAGAAGAGGACAGCGTTACGAATAAAATTCAGGGAACAGGACTCGGAATGCCGATTACAAAAAATCTGGTCGATCTTATGGGCGGAACGATTGCGGTCGAAAGCGAAAAAGGTAAGGGCTCAAAATTTACTGTAGAACTGAATCTTCAGATCAGTGAACATGAGATAGACCAAAGCTTTTGGAAAAATCACGGTATTACAAGGCTTCTTGCGGTTGATGATGAAGAAGTAATCTGTCAGAATATACAGCTAGTCATGGAGGATACGGGAGTAACCGTTGATTATGCTTTGGACGGTCAGACGGCGATTGATAAAATAAAGCAGTCCGAAGCTGAAAACTGCCGGTATAATGTTGTTCTGCTGGATTGGAAAATGCCCGGAATGGACGGCCTGGAGACGGCAAGACGTATTCGTCGGGCAATACCGTCAGATATACCGATTATTATTCTTACCGGTTATGACTGGTCGGAGATTGAAGAAAGCGAATCGATTATCGATGTGGACGCTTTTCTTCCTAAACCATTTTTCCTTACCAGCTTCCGTCAAAAGTTGGATACGATAATGAATCAATATCAAATATCCGAAGACATCAATGAGCAAAGCATTTTTGAAGGAATGCATATCCTTGTTGCAGAGGATAACGAAATCAACGCAGAGATTCTTGAAGAGCTGCTTCGTGTGGTTGGAGCTTCCTGTGAGATTTGTGAAAACGGACAGCTTGTTGCGGAGAAATTTGAAAAATCTGCTCCGGGAGAATATCAGCTTATACTAATGGATGTACAAATGCCTGTAATGAACGGATATGAAGCTACAAAAGCGATCCGAAATCTCAGTCATCCATTGTCGAAGACAATTCCGATTATTGCCATGACTGCAAATGCATTTACGGAAGACGTCCGCGACGCACTGGAATCCGGAATGAATGCTCATGTTGCCAAGCCTGTAGATATGTCGGTGCTGGAACAGACCGTCAGAACCGTGTTAGAAGAGCAATCCGGTCATATCACGAAGTAATGATATGACCGGAGAAATGACTGGGCTAGCTGGATTCGAACCAGCGACTGCAGGGATCAAAACCCTGTGCCTTACCGCTTGGCGATAGCCCATTATTTAGTTTTTGATAGTAGAAAAGCCTTTTGAGTTCAAAAGGCTTTTTTAGGGTGGATATAGGGATTCGAACCCTAGACCTCCAGAGCCACAATCTGGCGCGCTAACCAACTGCGCTATATCCACCATATTTCATTTGACTTTACGGAATTGTCCGATTGTGCCAGAAGGGATTCGAACCCCCGACACACGGCTTAGAAGGCCGTTGCTCTATCCAACTGAGCTACTAGCACATACGTACTGAAGCAGTACCTTTGGAATATTAGCATACAATAAGGGGAATGTCAAGCAGAAATATGAAAAAAAACATTTTTCTTTCGTGAAAAATTTCATGCATAGTCTTGATTTTAGCGGGACATACTGATAAAATAACAGATGAATTATTATTCCATTTTTTACTAAGAAAGGATGTATTTATCATGGCATTAGTTACTACAACTGAAATGTTCAAGAAGGCATACAACGGCGGTTACGCTGTCGGTGCTTTCAACGTAAACAACATGGAAATCGTTCAGGGTATTACGGAAGCGGCCGGTGAGCTGAACAGCCCGGTTATTCTTCAGGTTTCCAAGGGTGCTCGTGCATACGCTAACCATACTTACCTTGTTAAGCTGGTTGAGGCTGCTGTAATTGAGAATCCTCAGATTCCGATTGCTCTTCACCTGGATCACGGTGATAGCTTTGAAATCTGCAAGAGCTGTATCGACGGCGGATTTACCTCCGTTATGATCGATGCTTCCTCCAAGTCCTTCAACGAGAATATCGAGCTCACCAAGAAGGTTGTTGAGTATGCACATGCTCACGGCGTTGTTGTTGAGGCTGAGCTTGGTTCCCTTGCCGGCGTAGAGGATGAGGTTAACGTATCCGCTGAGGATTCTTCCTATACCCGTCCGGAGGAAGTAGAAGAGTTCGTTGATAAGACCGGATGTGACTCCCTTGCAATTGCAATCGGAACCTCTCACGGCGCTTACAAGTTCACTCCTGAGCAGTGCACCAGAAACGAAGAGGGCATTCTTGTTCCCCCGCCGCTTCGTTTTGATATTCTTGAAGAGATTTCCAAGAAGCTTCCCGGCTTCCCGATCGTTCTTCACGGTTCTTCTTCAGTTCCTCAGGAAGAAGTTGATACTATCAACAAGTATGGTGGTAAGCTGGAAGCTGCTATCGGTATTCCTGAAGAAGAACTGCGTAAGGCTGCTAAGTCTGCAGTTTGCAAGATCAACATCGACTCAGACAGCCNNATTCCGGAAGAGCAGCTTCGTAAGGCAGCTACCTTGTCCGTATGTAAGATCAATATCGACTCCGATATTCGTCTTGCTATGACCGGCAACATTCGTAAGTACTTCGCTGAGAACCCCAGCCACTTCGATCCTCGTCAGTATCTGAAGCCCGCTCGTCAGGCTGTTAAGGATATGGTTGCTCGTAAGATTGTTAACGTCCTTGGTTCCAACGACAAAATCTGATGGAATGAAATCATAACGTAA
>DLOO01000032.1:0-14377 GCA_002479645.1 Lachnoclostridium sp. UBA7482
TCCTCTCTCGTCGCCGTCGGACATCCGTACCGAATATTCTCCATAACCGTTCCCGAGAACAGATACACATCCTGCTGCACGATACCAATCTGTCTTCTAAGGCTCTTTAACGTAAAATGCCGGATATCCGTACCGTCAATGGTAATCGTTCCCGCATCAACGTCAAAAAATCGCGGAATCAGGTTGCAAAGCGTTGTCTTGCCGCCGCCGGACGGTCCGACAATCGCCAGATGCTCTCCGGCCCGCACCGTCAGATTCAAATCGGTAAACACCACGTTTTTGTCGTCCGGATAGGAAAAGGACACATCGGTAAATCCGATTTCTCCCCGCGGCTTTGGCATCTCTACCGCACCGGGTTCATCAAAAATCTCAATCGACGAATCCATAATCTGCAGAAAACGCTCAATACCTGTCAGTCCTCTCTGAAACTGCTCCGCAAATTCGATAATCCTTCGGATCGTCGTAATCAACGCACCGACATACAAAGTGTATGCCACCAAATCTCCTGCCGTAATCCGTCCGTTTGCCACGCACAGTCCGCCGGCCAGAATAATCACAAGATACATCAGACCGTCGAAGAAAATAACGCTGGTCTGGAAAGCAGCCATGTAACGGTAGGTCTTGCGCTTAATCTGTTCAAATTTGCGGTTACCCGCACCGAACTTGGCAATTTCAAGGTCTTCGTTGGCAAATGCCTTCACAACCTTGTTGCCAAGCAGACTGTCTTCGATTTCAGCATTCAGTTCGCCGATTTGCATACGTTGCTCGGCAAAACCCTTGCGGCTTCGTCGGTTTAACTTAACGCAGACCACAACCATAACCGGTACCACGGCGAAAATTGCTGCGGTAAGGGGCAGATTTATCGTTGCCAGAATGGCAAAGGACACAATCATCTTAATTCCGGCCACGAAAAACTCTTCCGGACAATGGTGTGCAAATTCGGTAACATCAAACAGGTCGTTCGTAATGCGTCCCATAATCTGTCCGACCTTCGTATTGTTATAAAAGCTTGTGGAAAGCTTCTGCAGGTGCGCATACGCATCGCGTCGCATGTCCGTTTCGATTTCCACACCCATAACATGCCCTTCGTAAGCGCGGTAATAGTTGGCCGCACAGTCAATCAAGCGAAGCACAAGATACCATATGGCCATCTTGCAGACAAATGCTGTCGTTAACGACACTGCATCGTACATTGCTTTGTTGGTAATCTGCCGCAAAATCATCGGAAGAACCAGCTCGCATACGGTCGTCAGCGCCGAACAGAACAAATCCATCGCCATAACCCCGCCGTGCTTCCGGTAATACGGCAAAAACCGCTTTAGAAGCACGGAGGTTTTATATTCTTTATTATCCACTTGGGTTACTCTCTTTCTGCCTGCCCGGAAGGTTCGTCACGGACAGGTCTGCGTCTGACTCCGTTACCGGTTATCAGCACTGCTCTGCAATTGTATCGATGAGCTGCTCGGAAACTGCCCAGCCAAGGCACGGATCGGTAATGGACTTACCATATACGCCCTCTCCGATCTTCTGATTGCCTTCTTCGATGTAGCTTTCAATCATCAAACCCTTAACAAGTTTATGTACATCTGCGGAATGTCTGCGGCTGTGGAGAACTTCCTTCGCAATACGAACCTGCTCTTCGTACTTCTTATTGGAGTTGCTGTGGTTGGTATCCACAACACAGGCAGGATTCTTGTAATTACGCTTCTGATACAGTTCATGAAGAAGCATCAGATCCTCATAATGATAGTTCGGGATGCATGCGCCGCGCTTATTTACGGCACCGCGCAGGATCGTGTGCGCCAGTTCATTTCCCTTGGTTGCAACTTCCCAGCCACGATAAATAAAATCATGACTTGCCTGTGCAGCCACAACGGAATTCATCATAACGGAAAGATCCCCGCTGGTCGGATTCTTCATACCGGCAGGTACATCCATACCGCTGACGGTCATACGATGCTGCTGATCCTCTACGGAACGCGCGCCAACCGCAACATAGGAAAGCAAATCATCGATGTAACGATAGTTTTCCGGATACAGCATCTCGTCTGCCGCGGTAAGTCCGGTCTCCTCGATGGCACGGATGTGCATACGGCGAATCGCAATCAGACCCTGCAGCATGTCCGGGGATCGGTTCGGGTCCGGCTGATGCAGAATACCCTTGTAGCCCTCGCCGGTCGTACGAGGCTTATTGGTGTAAATTCTCGGAATCAGCAGCACCTTGTCCTCTACCTTCTCCTGTACCTTCTTAAGGCGGGTAACGTAATCGAGAAGCGCATCCTCGTTATCGGCAGAACAAGGTCCGATAATTACCAGAAAACGGTCGTCCTCGCCGGTAATAATCCGACGGATCTGACGGTCTCTTTCTTCCTTGATTGCCTTCAGATGATCGCTCAGCGGAAACTGTGCCTTAATCTCCATCGGGATGGGTAATTTTCTCTTAAATTCCATATTCATGGTCGTATTTCTCCTTAAACAAATGATTTTTGCCGGGGTTTGGGTTATCCCGGTTCCCGGATTTCTGTCGGATTACTTATCCCAGCTATACGGTGTAATCTGATATACATAGTAATTCAGCCAGTTGGTATAAAGCGTATTGGCATGCGCTCTCCACAAAAGGTTCGGACGCTTTCCGGGATCATTGTCCGGATAATAGTTCTTCGGCATCTCAATCGGAAGTCCCTTGCCGAGGTCGCGCTTGTACTCGGTATCGAGCGTCACACGGTCATACTCCGGATGTCCCATAACGAAAATCTGGCGGCCTTCGTTTGCCATGGCAAGAAACACGCCGGCTTCATCCGATTCGGCCATAATCGTAAGCTCCGGACACGCGGCAATGGCCTCTCTCGGAACGGTTGTGTGACGGGAATGCGGCATCCAGAATTCATCGTCAAAGCCGCGCACGAGCGGTTCTCTGCGGTTCTGCACCTTATGACGGAACAAGCCGAACATCTTCTTGTCAAGAGCAACCTTCTGTAGACCGTAATGGTAATAAAGACCGGCCTGCGCGCCCCAGCAGATGTGCAGCGTGCTGGTAGTATGCGTCTTGCTCCACTCCATAATCTCGCAGATTTCCTGCCAGTAATCCACCTCCTCGAACTCCATGTGTTCAACCGGCGCGCCGGTAATAATCAAACCGTCAAAATACCGGTCCTTCACATCCGGAAAGGTGTAATAAAACTGATCCAAATGGCTCTTCGCCGTATTCCTGCCAACATAACTGGCCGTTGTCAGGAATGTCACGTCAATCTGTAACGGGGTATTGGAAAAGCTGCGAAGAAGCTGAACCTCCGTATCCTCCTTCAGGGGCATCAGATTGAGAATCGCAATCTTTAACGGACGGATATCCTGCGCCATCGCACGGTTTTCGTCCATCACGAAAATATTTTCATCAATCAGCACCTTCTTTGCCGGCAAATCATTCTGCACTTTAATCGGCATAGTATTCCTCCTCAGTCAACCGAAGAAACTCCTCTTCCGACAAAATCGGAATGTTCAGTTCCGCGGCTTTTTTATTTTTCGACGATGTACTGTTCCCATCGTTGTTAATCAGATAATGGGTTTTGGCCGAAACCGAACCGGCCACCTTACCGCCGCGGCTTTCGATAAACGCCTTCAACTCATTGCGGTTCGCCCAATGGGTAACGCTCCCCGTAATCACGAATGTCTTGCCGGTAATGGGCGATCGGCTCACAGTCTCCGCCTTCGCAAGCTTCACTTCCTGCAAAAGGTTCGTAAGCATACGCTGCTTATCCGCATCCGCCATATACTCCACAAAGGCTTTGGCAATGCCCTTTCCAATGCCTTCGATTTGCGTCAGCTGCTCTTCTGTCAGATTCCGGATGACTTCCACATTGTGATGATACGCCCGGCAAATCAGTTTCGCATTTGCCAAACCAACGCCGGGGATTCCGAGGCTGTAAATCAGTTTCGGAAGCGCTACCTCGCGCGCCCTCTCCACTGCCTCCCAAAGCTTCCGGAAAGATTTCTCCCCAAAGCCCTCCATCTGCACGAAAACGTCCTTATGGTCGTCCAGATGGAACAAGTCCGCAGGCTCCAAAATCCAGCCCTCACCAAGAAGCTTCTCCAGTGTCGCCTCGCTCAGGCCTTCAATATTCAGCGCATCGCGGCTTACCAGGTGCGCATAAGATTTCAGCTTCTTCGCCGTGCAATCCGGATTGGTGCAAAACAGAGACTCCGCATCCAAAACCGCTCTCGTTTCGGTCTTACCGCCGCACACCGGACAGACCTCCGGAATCGGCAGATTATCGCTCTTTGTCAAATTCTCCGCAATCTGCGGAATAATCATATTGGCTTTATAAACCATTACCTTGTCGCCGATACCAAGCTTCAGGGCACGAATCCGGCTCAGATTGTGCACACTCGCACGGCTTACGGTTGTCCCTTCAAGCTCCACCGGTTCCAAGACGGCAACCGGGTTAATAAGACCGGTACGCGATGCGCTCCAGTCAATCGACAGAAGCGTCGTCTCTTTCGTTTCGTCCTTCCACTTAAAGGCAATGGCGTCGCGCGGGAATTTGGAGGTTCTGCCGAGGCTTCGCCCGTAAGCAATGTCATTAAAGCAAAGCACCAAACCATCCGACGGAAAATCATTGTCCGTAATCTTCTCCGCAAATCGCTTTACTGCGGCTTCCATGCCTTCCGAATCGACCATTTCGTATTCTACCGGGGCAAATCCCTGCTCACGTAAGAACTCCATCTGCTCTTTTCTCGTGGCAAATCCATCCCCGTCCCCTTTTCGAATCAATGCAAACGGAAACAGATAAACGTTCCGCTTTGCGGTAATTTCGTTGTTGAGCTGCCGAACCGTGCCGCTGCAAAGGTTGCGGGGATTTTTGTATTTGTCCTCTTCCTCCGCAATTGCGGCGTTGATTTCCTCAAAGTCGCTGTAGCGGATAACAGCCTCGCCACGCAAAGTCACGGTCTCCTTACAGGGGATGCGAAGCGGCACATTGCGAAATACCTTCGCATTGTTGGTAATCACCTCGCCGATTTCTCCGTTGCCGCGGGTAACCGCCTTCGCAAGTTCTCCATTTTCATAGGTCAGAACGACCGTAAGACCGTCCATCTTCCATGAAAGCATACCTTCCCGTCCATCCAAAAATGCGGCCAGTGCAGGCACTTCCTTCGTCTTGTCAAGCGAAAGCATCGGCGTCTCATGCTGCTCCTTCGGAAGCTCGCTCAGCACCTCATAACCGGGACGCAATGTGGGGCTTCCCGCCAGAACAACACCGGATTCTTCCTCCAGTGATTTCAGTTCATCATACAGGGCGTCGTACTCAAAATTACTCATCAGCTCCCGATTTTCCTGCTCGTATGCATAGGCTGCCCGGTCAAGGATGCGGGTCAGCTCCTGCTGTCTTTCTTTTTTGTCCATGGTAACCTCCGTTGGGAAAATTCACATTGTCCGCACCTTGTCCTTCTACGGAAGCACAAAGCGCCCGGCAGCCGTTACTTCTTCGGACGAATCGGCTTTGAAGGCGCGTGA
Organism: Lachnoclostridium sp. UBA7482; assembly: GCA_002479645.1. Taxonomy (GTDB): domain Bacteria; phylum Bacillota; class Clostridia; order Lachnospirales; family Lachnospiraceae; genus ISDg. Next base: position 5,510 of record DLOO01000032.1, read on the forward strand.
TATACACCGGTTCTCACCTTATTGCTCCCCTCGTTCGGCTTCTGCTCCCTGCGGGGTGCGGCAGCATTTGCCTTCGCGTCCCGTAAGCCAAGCAGTCTGCGCAGTTCTTCCATCTCCTTCGGGGTTACCTCGCGGTAAGCTCCACGCTGCAAATCCCCAAGCAGAATATTCATCACGCGTACCCTTTTCAGCGCTACTACCTTGTAGTCGAAATATTCACACATACGGCGAATCTGACGATTTAATCCTTGAATCAAAACAATGCGGAACAACTGATCCGACAGCTTCTGCACCCTGCAGGGAGCGGTAATCCTGTCAAGAATCGGTACCCCCGAGGACATTTTCTCGACAAATTCATCCGTAATCGGCTTATCCACCCGTACCAGATATTCCTTCTCATGAAATGCTCCTGCCTTGGAAATCTCATTGGCAAGTTCTCCGTCATTGGTAAGGAGAATCAGACCGCTGGAGTTCTTATCCAGACGTCCCACGGTGTAAATTCGTTTATCGTATCCGATATAGTCAATGATATTATCGGGATTGGTGCGATCAGAAGTACACTCCACACCCTTCGGCTTATGAAATGCCAGAACAACCTTGTCTTTCTTGCCGCCTTCCGGCGCCTCCTGCCCCTTAACCGTCACCTTCTGTCCGGGAAGCACTCTCGAACCGACCGTTGCCGGAACGCCGTCAATTCGCACAAGCCCCGCCTCTACCAGACGATCCGCCTCTCTGCGGGAACATATACCCACATCACTCATATATTTGTTAATCCGGATTCCGGAATCCTTTGCTTCCATGGGTATACTCCTCCATTTTATCATTCGTAACATTGTAACACAACCCGTGAAATAAAGCAATCCCGGCCGCAGAAACATGGAAGATACAGAATACTGCAAATACCAGTCCGATAACCGGAATCACCGTCATTGTCATCCGCAGTCCGATGACTGCGGTATTGCTTGCCGTTCCTGCCGCTGCAGGGGTATCCTCGCTGATATTGAAAATCCACAGACAAACGGATGCAATCAATGCCGCCACGCCGGACGCCAGCTTTACAACAAACGTCTGCATGGAGAAAATCACGGACTCGTCTCTTCTGTGATTTTTCAGTTCACCGTAATCCACGGTATTTGCAAGAAATACGGTAGTAAGTACGGTCAGCATACCATTTGCCGCAAAGATAAAGAATGCGGGAATAAATTTTCATTATAGCATGTGCCGTTTCCTATTGCAAGAAACCATTTTTACAAAATTACAAAATTAGTTTCCATTTATTGTACACATTTTATACTACAGATTTACTTGACACTGACTTTTCATATGATATAATAGAAGCCTGATGGATAAACCATCGTAACATTCCGGGCTTGTACCGGTTTCGACGGGGGTTTTGAAGTTGCGGAAGCCATTCATGGGTTGGACCATGTAAAAACCAAAAAATCTAAATATAAACGCAGATAATAATCTTGCATTTGCTGCCTAATGGCAGCTGTCTGATCTAGAGCACCTACACTTTAGAACCCAGGCACCGACGATGTAGGAAACGACACGCAGTAAGCTTTGCCTGCGCGGGCGTACGATGAAGCTACTGAAGGGAACTGCCCGTTTATCGGCGCTTTCCGGAGGGAACGGATTGCTCGGCAATCAGATAGGTAAACTGTAATGGGAGATGCTGCAATGGAAGGGCTTTCGGACAGGGGTTCGACTCCCCTCAGGTCCATAAACTGTCATGAGGACTGACCCGCATTGACTGCGGAAGAAACTATGGATAGTAAAAGGCATTGTATCAGTTTTCGGAACTTCCGATGCTTGATACAATGCCTTTTTATTGCTGTTTCATTATGCTTCAATATCCCGTTTGTACGTTATTGTTTCCAGTGCCTTCTAATTTTCAAAATAACTCCAATAATTCTGTCAGATTCTCTATTTTATAATCTGCCTGCTCCATCTTATGCATAGCACTTGCCAATCCTCCAAGACCTTGTTTTATCCATACCGTTTTCATGCCGATTTTTTTAGCGGGTGTGATGTCGTTGTCCAATCTGTCTCCAACCATAACGGCATTGTCAGGCAAACACTTTGCAGCAGTCAATGCACGATAAAATATCTCTATATCCGGTTTTGAAATCCCCTCTTCCGCAGAGGCTAAAACAATGTCAAAATATTTTAACAGTCCCCAATTTGAAAGACGCTCCTTTGTTCCCGGGCTTTGATTTGCGATAACACCAAGATGGTATCCTTTGACGGACAACTGCTTCAAAACAGATTCCGCATCGGCATATGGTTTTTCTGCCTCTTTATGCCATGGCGGTAATTCTATACCGTAGTACCTGACAGCTTCGTGATCGCCTTTAAGATTTTTCTTAGAGAATTCGACGACTTTTTTCTCAAAATCATCGGGACTGATCGTTGTACCCGCAACAGCTTCACGGTATCTTAGCTTGTAGCATTCACTTTCGTCTATCAGTGTTGAACCGATATCGAAGAAAATCCATTTTATATTTATCATATATATTCCTTCCAATGGAAACGCGGTAATATATGTAACCCCCTCAGACTTTTACGGTTTCAAATTGCAATTTGAATTATTTTTTACTTATTTTAGTCAAATATGTTTTTCTAAACTTCATAATACTCATGATAAACATAAATAACCCAATTAATATAACAAATATTCCTAAATATATATTTTCTTTTAATGATAAGATACCTGCCAAAAATATAAGTCCGATAACAGCAAGAAAGAATAACGATATTATTACGATTAATGGGTATCTAATGTATTTAGGTATCTTTTTACTTTTGCTTACTTCAATACTGCCTTCCAGTACTAATTCTAATATAAATTCAAATATATATTCCATATTCAACTCCTATTCGCAAATTGTAATTTATAGTTGCTTAATAAATCTCATTTGTTCTTTTTCATCAAGAAATCCTATTGTTCTATAGAACTTATGAGCTTCCTTTCTTCCAAAGAACAGCGGCTGCTACTCCCCCGGCATCCACATAATCGGAAACCTTCCTACCGTTCTGTACAGCTTTGGCTGTAGCATGTAGTCTGTCCCATTGCCATTGGTCTTTGGTTAGTCTTTCGGTCTCTAACATCACTATTCGTCATTCTCCAATCATGGCATATTTATCAATTTCTGTTATTCCTACACAAGTAAGATGTCCATTCCGATTGAACAGTTTTAATATCGAAATTCAGCATTTCATCGAACCGGTATTTTGTGTTTAGCCATTGAACAAATTTCGCTCCTAAATAGTATCCGGTATCATGATAGCCCTGATAATTAACCCAGTCCCCGAAATAACGTTGATTACCACTGGTCATATTTATTAGATCCGAATTAAAATCATTCATAATCATATTCAAATGAGCAGCACACCAGTTTCCCCATCCATTTTTATCTTGATGAAAATAATCATTGCTTCCTATCAACTTTTGCTCAAAAAGCATAGCAATCCCTTCTGTAAATAATTGCCATAAAAACGCATCGCTATTTTTATAGTTCCTTTTTAATGAACCATACTGCATTTGATATATATGTCCCAACTCATGATATATTAATCCATACATGTCATTTGAGTCATACCACTTCAATTCAATTATTTTCTCAATTCCCAACAAAACATATTGACAGGAATCTAAATTGACAACCCATCCTGCGCCGTTACATAAGCCCATATAAAGAATAACTGTTGCTTCAATGGATTTCCCCATTGTTTTCAGTATTTTTTCTTCCAAATTATCTGTGACTTTACGGAATGATAAAACCGCTTTCGCGTAAGATTCCTTATCAATCAATACCTCATTCAGAACCGGCAGGAAGTCATTTTCAAAAGTGAATTCTCCAGTACGAATTATCTTTTGCATATCGTTTATAAGCATGTTTTTGTGCAATGGCAAAACAGTATCTATGTATTTGTTCCATTGCTCTATTGAAAAGCAATCATCATGAAAAAAATCCGCTATGCTATTGACCGCATTAATAACTGTGAGCATGTTTATTCCTTCTGCAGTTTCCATTTATTTTGCGATTATCCTTTTCAGCTCAGTAATGAGTTCATCAAGGTCAATCGGTTTGGAGATAAATCCATCCATACCGCTTTCCATTGCCTTTTTTCTATCCTCGTCAAAAGCATTGGCTGTCATTGCAATAATGGGGATACCTGCGAGTTCCTTGTTTTCCAAGCTTCTTATCTGCTTTGTTGCTTCATACCCATCCATAACAGGCATCTGAACATCCATGAGAACAAGGTCATAAGTTCCTGCCTGCGATGACGAAATCCTGTCTACCGCTATCTTACCGTTATTAGCGGTTTCAACCGTAAATCCGTAGATTTGAAGAATCTCAACGGCAATTTCCTGATTCAGCTCGTTATCCTCAACAAGGAGGATATTTTTTTCCACGAAGCTTTGTTTTTCGGAAATCAAAGAAGCATTCTCGTCTTCCGCCTTCTGTTGCCCGAGAATTGTAAGCAGCGATTCTCTCAGATCGGACATAAACATCGGCTTTGCACAAAAAGCAGTTACTCCCGCAGCTCTTGCTTCCACCTCAATATCATCCCAATTATACGCCGTCAGAATGATAATCGGCGTCTGATCGTCTATGCTGCGAATTTGTCTTGTGACTTCAATGCCGTTCATATCCGGAAGCCGCCAGTCAATGATATAAGCATGGAATCGGTCATTCATTTCGATAGACTGACGTGAACGGAGAATTGCTTCCTTGCCTGAAAGAGTCCATTCGGATCTCATTCCAACCATTGTAAGCATTTTTGTAACACTGTCACAGGTGTTAAAATCGTCGTCCACCACAAGCGCTCTGAGTCCGGCAAGCTCTTGAATCGCTTCCATGCTTCTGTGTCCGGACTGCAGCCGGAAGGTAACATTGATAATAAACTCTGTTCCCTTATTTGCGACTGTATGAACCTCAATCGTTCCGCCCATCATATCAATGATATTTTTGGTAATCGCCATTCCAAGGCCGGTACCCTGAATTCCGCTGACGGTGGATGTGCGCTCACGTTCAAAGGGTTCAAAAATACGCTCGGCAAATTCCTCGCTCATTCCGATACCCGTGTCCTTTACACGGATCTCATACATGCCCTTTCCCTGTGGTGCGTTGTGAATCTGGGCAATTCGCACCGATACCGTTCCGCCGGAGGGTGTAAACTTAATCGCATTGGAGAGCAGATTAAGAAGTATCTGATTCAATCTTGTTTTATCGCAGATTACATCTTCATCGGTAACATCCAGCACATCCATATAAAGCTCAAGCTGCTTTGCGTGTATCTGTCCTCCGATAATCGTTTTGATATCGTGCAGAACTTCCGAAAGATTGACCTCGGTTTCTTCCAGCTTCATCTTGCCGCTTTCAATACGGCTCATATCAAGAATATCATTGATAAGGGACAATAAATGATTGCTTGACGAAAGAATCTTTGATAAATAATCCTTTACCTTATCGGCGCTATCCAGGTTGGCAAGTGCCAGCGTGGCAAATCCGATCACTGCATTCATCGGCGTTCTGATATCATGGGACATATTTGACAGGAACACACTCTTCGCCTTATTTGCTCCAACGGCAATATTGACCGCATCCTCAAGATCACGCCCCCGCTTTGCTTCGACAGTTTCATCAATGATCGATATAACGATTTCTCCGTTTTGCGGCGGCAGTACGCTAACTCTCAGATATTTTTTCTCAGTCCGGTCATCAAGCTGAAAAACAACCCTGTCAAACTCAAATACAGCGCTTCTGTCCCAATTTCGGAGATCCCGGATCAGTTCTTCGTTATTCAGCTTTCTGAACAGAATATCCAGAGAGTGCCCGGTAAGCTCTTTGTGGGAGATGCCCAGCATACTGTATGTACTGTCACTTGCAAAAATACAGTCGTTTGTTTCTTCATCTCCAAGAATGTAAACGCCCATACTGTTTTTGGAAAGCACATTGATGATTCTCTCGCGGCTTGTAAGCTGAACTTCGGATTTTTTTATAATCCTTCTGGAGTTTATCTGATAAAACGCCAAACATACGATAAGGATAAAAAGATTTGCTGCAATCGCAATCAACTGCACCTTATGCATATATTCCAGACGCCCGCCCGCAATGGCAGAACGCTCTACGACAAGCACCAGTTTCCAGTCCATCAGATGAAGCATTCGATAGCTTACGACGTAGGATTCGTCTTTTCCATCGGCATAAACCGCCCCCGCTTCACCACTGTTTACCGCATTTTTGAAGGAGTTCAGATCCTTCACGGAAGGATTGTCGTGGAAATTCATTCCATTGAAGAAACTAAAGAAAAGATAATTCTGCATTTCTTCGCCGGCCATACCTCCCACCGACTTAAAAAGCGTCATTCCTGTACTGTCAAGTACATACGCTGTGCCTTTTCCACCGTAAGTTTTCAGCTCCAGCACCTCGAGGAAGGGAGCAAGCTCGTATTCCAGCAGCAGAACGGAATACTTCCGATCGGTAACCGTTTTGGGAAGAACCATTGCAAAGTTCAGATAATCGCCGCCCGATGCGTCCGCCCGAAGCATACAGACACGCTCACCGGTTTCAAACAGCGGCAGCATCTCCTTGCCGATCTGCCATCTTCCGCTGCTGCCTGTGCTGTCGATATATCTTCCGTTATCGGAAATCAGGCATATTCTCTCTGCCGCGCTGTTTTGGGCAAATGCCGCCATACTTTGTATCACATCTTTTTCCGAAACAGCTTCCTCTCTCGACAGCGCTATGGCTTCAATACCCATAACATCCCAAATATCCTCTATTCTGTTATGAAGCCCGTAATGAATCTGGTCGGCATTTTCCGTAATATGTTCCAGCGACTCTTTGTCCGCTGTTTTGCTGACCTGTCTGACAAGATAGTTTACAACTACCTAAGAGGACAACAGAGCCACTATCAGCAGAACGACTATTATTTTATTTTTGCGGAGTCTATTCCCCATAAGTATTCTCCTAAAACTTATTCCTTCGTTGTCCAAATGAGTTTTGTTGTCAATTCAGGTTTCTTTACAACTCCGCCGTGTTCATTCAGCCATTTAGGGAAGGTATCGCTCCATTTGCCTTCGATAATCGAAATATCATCGGGTTTGAAAGCGGCTGCCCCTCCGGCTGTTTCCGCGTAGAGTTTATCGCTCATAAACGATACCTTGTATGTACCGTTAGGGTCAAGATCCGTGCCATCGGGGAGCTTGCAGCTTATCAGGCGCTCTCCGGCGGGCATCCACGGAGCAAACGAAACATTCAGTCCGGAGGCAACATAATAGCTCTTCTCCTGCGACTCAAATCCGTTCAGGCAATCCATGATTTGCTGTCCGGTAAGGGTTCCCGACGCAATACCTTCTTCCTCGCCGCTTGTGCGGTCGGGAGCCATATTGCGGACGGTGGTGCTGTTAATGGTTCCGGCATAGAGGGGACAGTTTGCGCCCTGATCAACACTGCTGACATAGACCAGAGCAATGTCCGTACCCGTCATATCGCGGTAAACCCCGCCCATATACAGCGCGGTTTCAAATCGCGTCAGGCTTTCATCGCAGGCGCCGACATTTGCGGCGTCCCATATACTCTGTCCGGCAAGCTTGTTATCTCTTGCCGTATCGCCGATCTTAAGCCATTCCTCTACGGTAATCTTGCCTGTCAGCATATCTCTTGCCGAATTATTCAGCGCCTCTTCCACTTCTCTTGAGGTTGCCTGACCGCCTAACAGATAGAAATCGCTGATAATACGGCCTTCCTGAATGGTCTTCTGAATGCCTGCGTTAAAATCATTTGTATCAAGGGGTACCCCTTTGATGTTAGAAACCATCGAGTTGCCCTCGCCAAACATACTGCTCTGTGCTTCCACGCTGCAAATATAACCCATAATCTCAAGAAGCAGCTTCTTGTGCTCCTTGCTTTTCCCAGCAGCCGCCTTGTTGATTCCCATAAAATAGGTAGGAAGCGAATAGAGGTAGTCCGTGTCCTCCTCGTCACCCGTCCAGAAAGGCATCATTGCGTATTCGTGGTCGCTTTCTATGATACGTGCATTTGCATAAGTATTCTGAGGGCCGACTATCATTACTGTGGAATGGTAATCACAGAGCATCGGCATACGATAGCGCGGCATATAGTCCCAGTCATCCAGACGGACAATGCCATCGTCCACAAGCTGCTTCATCTTCTCCGCAAAAGGCTCAAGGTGTCCCACAAGACTGCCCTCGCCCCGCTGATACGCAACCAGCCACTCCATATTTTGGGCGCCGGCAAAAACCGCGTCATAGGAAAATGGGTTAAAGAGAGCCTGATAGGAATCGGCAAAAACCAGGGAAGGGCGAATCGCTCTGACATTAACCGTTTTCTCCTCGCCGTCAAAGTTTTCCACCGCAGTAAGCCCGGCGTTGTCAATGGTATTCACAAGCTCCTTAAACTCGGTGTAGCCGCCGGGAATATTCCAGCCGTTTTCCTCAAAAACCGTTTTGTCATAGATGATGCCGATGACATCGGAAGGACCGGGGAGATAGAACAGACTGCCGTCCGAACGAACACAGGAGTCCAGCGAGGTAAGATAGAAGTTGTTGATGAAATTCTCACCTGACAAATCCAGAAAATACTGATCCGCTGTATCAATCATGTAGTTCAGGTATCTGCCCATCACAATGTCGCACTCCTTGCCGTTTTCAAGGTTGTTTTTCATTACTAACAGGGAATCGGCGGCGCCGTCAAATACCATAACCACGTCTACATCGGGGAATTTATTCTCGATGGATTTTTCCATTGCGGCGGCGTTGTCCAAACCATACTCATAATGAATCGTCACGATTTCTTTGTTCTGATCGATGGCGGTAAGCGACAGAATGTCATTTTC
>DLOO01000032.1:14413-14622 GCA_002479645.1 Lachnoclostridium sp. UBA7482
AACCACAGCCCGCAAGGAACACGGTCACAGAGGCTGTCAGGACGATTAGCGTCAACAAACGAAAAAAATGCCTCGAACTTTCTTTATATTTCATAGTGGTATCCTCCAGCAATAATAAAGATTACGGCAAAAGCATATCATGTTCCGGATAGCATGTCAAGAATGGGGCAGGATTTCGGAGGATGCGGTAAGTTCCACGATACGGACGG
>DLOO01000032.1:14665-15540 GCA_002479645.1 Lachnoclostridium sp. UBA7482
GAAATCCCCGGTAAAGTCCGCGTAATCCGCATGTCCCTCCCATGGCTCAATGCAGACAAAACGTGCACCATTGGTCGGCGCCCAAAGTCCCAGGAACGGAAACTCATGAAAATCTACCACGAGGGCGTTCGCTCTCTTCGGAGAACTGAGCGTTACCGTCTGTGACGCAAGGCGCTCAAAAATCAATGCATCCTCCGAAAAGGTATCCCTCGTAATCGGAATCTCCCTGCTGTCCTCAAGGTAAGCAATCCGCTCTCGCTTCAGATATCCCTGATAATCAAGCGGCATACGTGCCGCAGTTTCCTTTTCGCCGAATGTAAACCGGTAATCGGTCAATTCCTCTCCCTCTGTCACCGGACAGAAAAATGCCGGGTGGCTGCCGAGGCAGAAAAAGATTTCCTTATCATCATAATTGGTTACGGTATAGGAAACCGTCAATGTATCGTCATCGAGTGTATAACGATTTTCCAGACAGAACCGATATGGGTACACCTTGCGTGTCTCCTCGGAGTCCTTCAGCGTAAATGCAATGCTGTTTGCCGTCTGCCCGGAGAATACAAATTCGCTGGTTCTCGCCAAACCATGCTGCGGCAAATGATACTCCCGTCCGTCAATCCGGTACGTACCATCCACAACCTTTCCTACGAGCGGAAACAAAACCGGCGCATGGTATTTCCATCCGGCGGGGTTGCCGTCCCACAGGTAATCAATCCCATCGGTCAAATCCGTCAGGGAATGAATCTCCCCGCCGTATGTTGACGCCGTAATTTTCAATCTGTCATTCTGAAGTGTATAAATCATAGTCTGCCTCCTGGTTTTCCGACGAAATCCCCTCTTCACATGCTACGAGTTCGTCTCCACAGTAGCGAAGCGTC
>DLOO01000032.1:15582-25676 GCA_002479645.1 Lachnoclostridium sp. UBA7482
ATAGGGAAAGACTCATAACTTCTTCCTTGGGAATCCATTTCAAGGTTCCTTCGCTGCATTCGGCAAATTCCGGCGATTCCGCCCTTGCGGTGTAAAGATACATTCGCTCGGAACCCCAGCCTTCCAGAAAGAAATCAATCATTCCCCGCCGCTCAAAATTCACAGGCTCTATTCCGGTTTCCTCGCGAACCTCTCTTCTTACACAGGCATCCACGGTTTCTCCCGGTTCAACCTTTCCGCCGACGCCAATCCATTTGCCCTGATTCTGGTCGTCCTTTTTCTTGTTGCGGTACAGCATCAGGTAACAACTGTTATATTCGATGTAACAAAGTGTTGTATCCATTTCCTAGCTCCAGCTCTCGCCGCCCTTAAGCTGCAATTCCTGATTTTTTACGGTTACTCTGGTTCCCGGTGCGATGGACTCGGTGATAAATGCATTACCGCCGATGACAACATCCTTACCGATGATGGTATCTCCGCCGAGAATCGATGCGCCGGAGTAGATGGTCACATTATCTTCAATCGTGGGATGACGACGCTTGTTGCGAAGCTTCTGACCGCCCTTTGTAGACAATGCACCCAAGGTAACGCCCTGGTACACCTTCACGCGCTCGCCGATGACCGTCGTCTCACCGACAACAATACCGGTTCCGTGGTCAATAAAAAAATACTTTCCGATGGTCGCACCCGGATGAATATCAATACCGGTAATTCCGTGCGCATGTTCCGTCATAATTCGCGGAATCAACGGAATCCCAAGCTTGTAAAGCTCATGCGCCAGACGGTACACGGTAATCGCATAAAGCCCCGGATAGGCAAAAATGATTTCCTCCTTGGAGTCCGCCGCCGGGTCCCCGTCAAAGGACGCCTGCAAATCGGTATCCATATATTCGCGCACGCGCGGAATCGTTCCGAGAAATGCAAGCGTCATCTGATACGCTTCCTCTTCAAGCTGTTCCACGCTCTTCTCTTCCGCATCCTCCCGGTAACGAAGCGCTACCGCAATCTGCTTGCTGAGATTGAACATAACGTCCTCAATAATAACCGACAGATTGTTTTTCACATTGTAAATGCGATATACCTTGTCACGAAAATACCCCGGATATACAATCCGGCGCAGCTTTTCAATGATGTCAATAATCACATCCCTATTCGGCTGATTGTATGTATCGATCCGGTCGATTGCACGGCCGTTGCCGTAATCTTCCAAGATCTCATTTACCAATACACTGATTTCTGCTTCCACATTCTTAGCCATGTACGCCTCCCAATCTATCTCTGCAAATATTCTTCCAGGACGTTATGTTCAATCTCAGNNTAATTAACTGACGCAGCTTCTTGCTGCGTACATCGCCTGCGGCATACAATCCCGGCACATCCGTCGCACAGTCCTCACCGGCCTTCAGATAGCCTCCGGCATCTCTTCCGCCAAGCTCTCCAAGGCATGCGGTCACAGGCGCCATTCCGACAGCGATAAATACACCCTGCACCGGCAGCCTTTCGTCCGATACCGCGCGCTCCGGATTCGTACTTGCGAACTTCAATCCGGTTACCTGCATATTGCCCTCAATTTCCGTCACAGCCGTCTCCGGCAGAAATGTAATCTTTTCATTTGCAAATATCTGCTCCTGCAGGCTTTTTGAGCCGCGAAGCTCCGATCTGCGATGTAAGAGATACACCTTTTCCGCAAATCGTGCCAGATATAATGCATCCGAAAGCGCCGTATCCCCACCGCCGACAACTGCCACCGTCTTATCGCGGTAAAATGCTCCGTCGCAGATTGCACAGTAAGAAACTCCGGAACCGGTCAATTCCTTTTCCCCCGGCACATTGAGAAGTCGGTGACCTGCCCCCGTTGCCATCACAACCGTCTTCGTAAGCAGCTTCTCGCCCCTCTTTGTCACTACGGCAAATCCCTCAGACCATTTCCCGTCCGCAAGTCCTTCTTCCGAAATCTCCTCCGCCGTCAGGTGACGTACCTCCGTCACCTCCGCCTTTTTGAAAGGAACCTCCAGCTTATTCGCATGCTCCCGTAACGTCTGCGCAAACTGAAATCCGCTCATTCCCGGAAGTCCGGGATAATTGTCCACTTCCCCGGCATCTACAATCTGTCCGCCGCCAAGCGCGGTCTTTTCGATTACCAGACACGCAAGCGTTGCCCGTTTTGCATAGATTCCGGCTCCGATTCCCGCCGGACCGCCGCCGATAATAATCACATCGTATTTCACGAAACACCTCCGCTTTGCTTAAATCTGCAATGCAACCATAAGTCCCGGTATCAGCTGCTTCTTTCTGGAAATCAATCCCGGTATCTCGCATACGTCCGTGTCCGGACGAATGGAAAATCCGGCTGCAAGCAAATCCTTTGCTCCCTTTCCGCGGAACAGCACACGGGATTTTTCCTGGGAAATGTCGGTAAGCATGAAGAAGGTCATGTCTGTATCGCTTACCTCCCTGTTCTGATTCCAGTATAGACGGATTCGTTCCTCAATATTCGCAAGTTCCTGGCAATTCATCGAGCTGACCTGTCCGACGCCGATGCTGACGTCGCCGGCAGAAAACTTCTTGAAATCCTGGAACATAATTTCTTCTGCGGACTTATCGCTTAAGTTGCTTCCCGCTTCAAACATCTTCTCTGCGAGATCCTGCAAATCCACTTCGGCAATCACTGCCAATTCCTCCGCAGCCTTCCGGTCAACCTCCGTACAGGTCGGAGAACGGAACATTAACGTATCGGAAATGATTGCCGCGCACAAAAGTCCGGCGGTCTTCCTGGTAATCTCCACACCGTTTTCCCGATACATCATGCGGATAATCGTTGCCGTACATCCAAGCGGCTGATTACGGAAAAATACCGGCGACACCGTGTGAATCGCACCGAGGCGATGATGGTCGATAATCTCAAGAATCTCCGCATTTTCCACACCGTCAACTGCCTGGTTTCGCTCATTATGATCTACTAAAATAACCTGTTTTCTGGACATCCCCATCAGATTACGGCGGGAAATCATACCGACATATTCGCCCTTGTGATTCAGAATCGGGAAATCGCGGTTCCGACGCTTTGCCATCGTCTCACGAATCTCATCGATATAAGCGTCCGTATGGAACAAAACCAGATTTTCCGACGTCATAAAGTACCCAATCGGCATGGACAGGTTAATCTGTCTTGCCACGGTAAAGGTATCGTGCGGCGTGCTGATAACCACACACTTCTTTTCCTCAGCCAGATGCATAATGGTCTTGGAAACCTTTGCCCCCTCGCAGACAACGATGCAGGCTGCACCCATTTCAATCGCGCAGAGCTGGGATTCGTAACGGTTACCAAGGATAACAAGGTCGCCCTTCTCGATGTAATCCTCCATAAGATCCGGATTGGCTGCCGCAATCAACACCTTACCGGTTGAAAAACGACGGCTCCCTGCCTCGCCGACCACCAGCGCTGCATCCAGGGTATCAATAATATTTTCATAAGGGGTTTTGGCACGGGAAAGAATCCCGTTATCTACCATCTCCATTGCTGCTCTGGCAATATCGCTGACCGTAATCAGACCATCCAGATGCGACTCCGTGGTAATAGCGAGCGTTACAACGTGCTGCTCGCGCATGGAAAGCCATGCACGCTTTAAGGACATCAGAGGATTTACCCCCGGCGTCTCCCGTATCTCAATATCCTTTACCTGCGTTCCCACATCGTCTATGTAGTCCGGTGCGTCAACGCCAAATCTGGAAAGAACATACTGTGTCTCCGGATTCAATTCACCGCAGCAGCGCGCCACATGCAGTTTTCCGGTAATGGTCTGTTTCAATTCCGCATAGGCAATGGCCGAACAGATGGAGTCTGTGTCCGGATTTTTATGACCGATAACAATAACCTTTTTCTTATGCGTTGTCATTCCCTTTGCTCCTTTACAGATTCTTAATCTTAAATTCTTTTTCTGCCTCGCGGCGCTGATCCTTCTTTGCAATCGTCTCCCGCTTATCATAAAGCTTCTTACCGCGTGCCACGCCGACCTTTACCTTCACAAGATTGCCCTTCAGGTAAACCGACAGCGGTACAAGGGTATAGCCTTTCTGCTGAAGCCTGCCGCCGATTTTGTTAATCTCACCGCGATTCATCAGAAGCTTGCGGGGCCGCAGCGGGTCACGATTGAAAATATTGCCTTTTTCGTAAGGACTGATATGCATACCGTATACGAAAACCTCGCCGTTATCCATGCGGATATAGGATTCCTTTACGGAGCAGTGTCCCATACGCAGCGACTTTACCTCTGTGCCGTGCAGGACAATCCCTGCCTCGTATTCGTCCTCAATAAAATAATCAAAATACGCCTTCTTGTTATTCGCAATCTGGCGAATGCTCTCTTTACCCATAACTACCTCACTTCCAATCTTTTCCACCCTTCATTTTACTCAATAACGGGCACAAAATCAATGGTTCTTGCAAGTTTATCTGTATTTGCCACCATAACAGTCATCTTCTGTCCAAGTGAATAACGTTTGTGGGTACGCTCCCCGATCAAACTCTGGCTTACCTCGTCGTACCGGTAAAAATCGCCGGTCAAATCAGCGGCTCTGACAAGTCCCTCCACCGTATTGGGCAGCTCGACATAAAAGCCCCAGCCTGTCACACCGGAAATCACGCCGGTAAATGTCTCGCCCAGAAAGCGGCGCATGTACTCGACTTTCTTCATCTTCTCCACATCACGCTCCGCCTCATCGGCTCTTCGCTCGGTCGTGCTCGCCTGACGGCACACATCCTCAAGAATCGACTGATAATGGCGGATACGCGTATCACGCAGTTCCCCATGCAGGTATTCCTTGATAATCCGGTGAATCTGCAAATCCGGATAGCGGCGAATCGGAGATGTAAAGTGACAATAATATTTCGACGCCAAACCGAAATGCCCGCTGCACACAGTCGTATACTTTGCCTGCTTCAAAGAGCGAAGCGTCAGACGGCTGATCAATGCCTCCTCGGGCGTTCCTTCTATCTTCGTCAACAGCTTCTGCAGTTCCTTTGCGTGAATATCATCACGATTCAAATGCAGGGAATACCCGAAATTATTGATAAAGATATTCAGCTTCTGCATCTTCTCCGGATCCGGCGTCTCGTGGGTACGATAGACAAACGGCATCTCCATCCAGTAAAATTCCTCTGCTACCGTTTCATTTGCCAAAAGCATAAAATCCTCAATGAGCTTCGTCGCCCGATTTCGCTCATAAGGCTTAATCTCTACAACACGTCCTCTCGCATCGAGGGTAATCTTACTCTCCGGAAAGTCAAAATCAATCGAGCCGCGTTCGTGTCTGCGGCTTCGAATCTTCTCGGAAAGCTCCGCCATCATCTGAAAATCCGGAACCAGTTCTTTGTATTCCTCAAGCGCTTCCGTATCCTCTCCGGTCAAAATACCGTTTACTTTGGTATAGCTCATACGGCGATTGACATTAATCACGGTTTCCGCAATCCGGTGTTCCACCACAACGCCCCGCTCGTCGACCTCCATCAGGCAGCTGAGTGCCAGGCGATCCTGTCCCTGATTCAGGGAACAGATACCGTTGGAGAGGGCATGCGGCAGCATCGGAATCACGCGGTCCGTCAGATACACGCTGGTTCCACGCTTCAGAGCTTCCTTATCAAGCGCGGACTTCTCTGTCACATAATGCGACACATCCGCAATATGCACGCCAAGCAGATAATGATTGTCTTTTCGGGAAATCGTAATCGCATCATCCAGATCCTTTGCATCCTCGCCGTCAATCGTTACCGTCGTCAGATGTCGTAAATCAACTCTGCCTTCGTACTCGGCAGGGTCAGCCTCATCTCCTGCAGCCTCCGCAGCCAACAGCACTTCTTCGGAAAATTCACTCGGCAAATCATATGCCTTCACGACGGACAGGATATCCACGCCGGGATCATTCACGTGTCCAAGAATCTGTGTGATTTTCCCCTCCGGATTGCGTCCGTTCCGACCATAGTCCGTAATCTCAGCGACCACCTTCTGGCCGTTTACCGCACCCTTCGTATGCTCTCTCGCAATATATACATCGTATTCGAGCTTTAGAAGATCCGGCAATACAAACCCAAACTTCCGGTTCTGACGATAAATACCGACAACCTCCTTAATCCCTCGCTCAATAACCTTTGTAACCATACCTTCTCTGCGGGTTTCCCTACCGCCGGAGTGTCCTGCTTCCGCAGTAATCGTCACCTGAACCGTGTCCTTATGCCATGCACCCATGGTCTTCCCCTCGGGTATGAAAATGTCGTCTCCCTCCGCAGGGCGCACGAAAGCAAAGCCCTTACCGGTTGCCATAAATTCTCCGGTAAGCACTCCCGCCTGTCCTGCCACATACCTTCCGGCATCATCAAGACGCACTTCACCCTCACGCATCAATTCGTCCATGAGCACTGCCAAGTCATTGCGCTCGCTTTTCGGAATCTGCAAAAGTCCGGCCAGCTCCTTAAAACGCATCGGGCGGAAACGCTTGTCAGCAAGCAGGGCTCGAAGCATTTGCTTACGCTGCTCGCGCTGTAACTGCAGCTCATCCGCCGCATTTTCCATCTCTTTTTCTATTGTTTTCTTATTCAATTCTCACTCTCCACAATGAATAAACATCTACGCAATTCACATACGTTTTCCTGCACAAATTTGTCATGCCATCCCGTAAAACGGCGTCTCGTCCTTAGTGCGATATTCATGCTTTTCATAATAGCCGATGAAATTGCCCTCTTCATCCCGAAGTGCAATCATATAAACGTCCTTGTTTTGTTTCTCATTAAAAAAAGTATGCACCTTATTGTTATTCTTATCCTTGGCAAACCAGGCAATTACCTGCTTAATTCTTTCCACCGAATGCGGATTGTGGCACTCAAGGATTGATTTGCCGACAAGCTCTCTTCCGCCGCGTTTTTTATAGTTTGCATCCGCTGCCGGATTCATATAAATAATTGTGTGTTCGATATTGCACACCACAACCGAACATGCATCCTGATCAATAATACTCTTAAAATACTGATTCAACTGACTCATCCTCCTTAGAAACCAAAAACGGCACTCTGTTACCAGAGTGCCGCAGCATCTTACTTATTCCAGAATCCCATACTGAGTACAACGGAAAGAATGATAAACAAAGCTGCAAGCAGTCTTGTAATCTTTACCAGGGTTCCCTCAATGGAACGTCCTTTATTCTTCCCCCAGTAGCTGTCTGCAATACCGTCAATTGCTCCGGAAAGCCCGGCATTTTTACCTTCCTGCATCAACACGATAATGGTTAACACGATACAGATGATAATATATACGATTGTAACGATTGTCTTTAACGTAGCCAATTTTGAATCCTCCAAATTTATCTTTCATTCCGGGAGCCTCTTCCAGCATCCCACACATACAACGCATTATAGCATAGATTCCTGTGTGGTGCAAGAAGATTTTTCTTTTTTCAATAATTAATTTCTAATCAGCAGGGAGTGACCGGTCATCTCCTTCGGCTGTTCCATATCCATCATATCGATCATGGTCGGAATGATATCCGCAAGGTACCCTCCTTCTGCAAGAGTTGCACCCTCCGGACCGTTTACAAGGATAAACGGAACCGGATTCGTCGTATGAGCGGTAAACGGAGCACCGGTCTCATAGTCAACAAGCTGCTCAGCATTTCCGTGGTCGGCACAGATGAACATCTGTCCGTCAACTTCCTTCAATGCCTCAACGGCCTTGCCTACGCACTCATCGATCGTCTCGATAGCCTTAACTGCTGCTTCCATAATACCGGTATGCCCAACCATATCCGGATTTGCAAAGTTGCAGATGATAACATCGTACTTGCCGGAACGGATAGAATCACAGAGATTTACACAGACCTCCGGAGCGCTCATCTCCGGCTGCATATCGAAGGTAGCAATCTTCGGGGAATTTACAAGGATACGATCCTCACCCTCAAACTGCTTCTCTTCACCACCGTTAAAGAAGAAAGTAACGTGTGCATACTTCTGAGTTTCTGCCAGACGAAGCTGGGTCTTTCCGTTCTTTGCAAGGAATTCACCAAAGGTCATAGTCAGCTCTTCGGGAGGATATGCTACGGATACATTCGGCATCTCGGCATCATACTGCGCCATACATACGAAATGTACCGGGAAATATCCGTTCGGACGGTCAAATCCTGCGAAATCAGGATCTGCAAATGCTCTGGTAATCTGTCTTGCACGGTCAGGACGGAAATTGAAGAAAATAACGCTGTCGTCCCTGCCAATCTTACCGTTCTTATCCACAACGGTAGGGAGCATGAACTCATCGGTCACACCGTTTTCATAGGAATGCTTAATTGCGCATACCGGACACTCTTCCTCCACACCTTCGCCGAGAACAAGTGCATGATAAGCCTTTTCTACACGATCCCATGCGTTATCACGGTCCATTGCATAGAAACGACCGGAAATGGTTGCTACGGAGCCGATACCGATTTCGTTAATCTTTGCAACCGCTTCCTTCATGTAGTCCGCTGCAGAAGACGGCGGAACGTCACGTCCGTCCAGGAATGCATGCACATAAACCTTTTCAAGACCGAACTTCTTAGCCATCTCAAGAAGACCATACAAATGCTCCATGTGGCTGTGTACACCACCGGGAGAAAGAAGTCCCATCAAATGAAGCGCGGTACCCTTTTCCTTGCAGGCATTCATTGCAGCAACAAGCGCAGGATTCTCAAAGAAATCGCCATCCTCGATAGCCTTGGAAATCTTAACTAACATCTGGTATACAACGCGGCCGGCGCCCATATTGGTATGGCCAACCTCAGAATTCCCCATCTGACCGTCCGGCAAGCCGACAGCCAAACCGGAAGCCTCACCCTTTACGCAGGGGCACTCAGCCATCAGCTTGTCCATAACCGGAGTCTTAGCCATTGCTACGGCATTGCCGTCAACACGGTCATTCAGACCATATCCATCCAAAATCAATAATACAGTAGGTTTCTTACTCATGATTTTACCCTCCAATCATTTTTCTCGCTTTTTATGCGTCTAAGGCACATCGAATAGCGAATGGGAAAAGCCGGAATGCTGTTCTTCTGCCCTTTCCGATTCGCTATTTTGCATATTTTCTTACAGACAATGATTCGCCGGTTAGGGCGAATCGTTGTCTGTGCATTCATTTAGGTTATTGACTCAGATTATGCGTTCACGATTTTGCCGAAATCAGGCTTAAGAGCAGCACCGCCGATCAAACCGCCGTCGATGTTGTCCTTGGAAAGGAGCTCCGCAGCATTTGCAGCATTCATGGAACCGCCGTACTGGATACGGACAGCCTCTGCAGTTGCAGCATCATACATCTCTGCGATGATCTCACGGATCATCTTGCAAACTTCCTCTGCCTGGTCAGCCGTAGCGGTCTCACCGGTACCGATAGCCCAGATAGGCTCGTAAGCGATAACAAGTTCCTTAACCTGATCCGCAGTTACACCACTGAGATCCCAGGTAATCTGTCTCTTAATCCATTCTGCATAGGTTCCTGCCTTACGAAGTGCAAGGGACTCCCCGCAGCAAAGAATCGGCTTAAGACCGGCAGCAAACGCCTTCTTAACCTTAGCGTTGATAAGGATATCATTCTCGCCGAAGATATCTCTTCTCTCGGAGTGACCGATGATGATGTACTCAACACCTGCATCCTTAAGCATTGGAGCGGAAATTTCACCGGTAAATGCACCCTTGTCTTCAATATAGAAGTTCTCAGCACCGAGATGAACGTTGGTTCCGGCGATTGCCTGAGCAACCGGAACAATGTCAATTGCAGGTACACAGTAAACAACGTCTACAGCGTCATTTACAACAAGATCCTTCAAAGTAGCGCAAAGCTCAACTGCCTGGCTGGGAGTCATATTCATCTTCCAGTTTCCGGCAATAATTCTACGTCTTGCCATGATTATATTCTCCTTAAAATCTATTATTATAAACTCAGACCTTAAAAACGCTTCGCATTTTTATGGTTATGTTTCACTCAACCAAGGTATTTTACCTTTCTCGCTCATGCGAGTAAACTCTCATCGCTCGAATCGCAAAACACCTTGAATTCTGTTATTATAAACTCAGACCTTAA
>DLOO01000030.1:0-14879 GCA_002479645.1 Lachnoclostridium sp. UBA7482
CTTCGTCGGCGTTGCCGTCGGGGCAGCCGTCACGTTCTCCGTAGGTGTTACCGTTACCTCTTCCGTAGGCGATACATCCGGTTCCTCCGTAGGCTCCGGTTCTTCCATATCCGCATTTTCACGAATCTCAACATATTGCGCGGCCATATATGCCACAACATCTTCTTTGTACCGGATTGCCGCCCAGTCCTCCGAGGACATATCCCGTATCCACTCAAATTCCATACCGAATGTGGCCATCTCCAGAACCTCACATTCGGTGTTCATTTCGGTACGTACACGAAGCTCGTTCGAGACGACAATCACCCAACCGTCCGGCGGCGCCGGCGTAGGTTCCGGTGTTGCCGTCGGCAGCGGCGCCCCGGGCGGCGTATTCTGTACGGTCTGCGTTGCTGTCGGCAAATCCGTAACTGCATTGCTGTCGGTTTCCTTAGAAGCCCTACCGCTGCGTGAAAGGAACACGATTCCGGAAATAACCGCCGCGCAGACCACGACCGTTACCGCGAGAAACGCACCGATTTTTTTCTTGTTATCCATAGTAAATGTAAACCTCAATTATCTGTTTTGACCTTGCGTTCGACGCGCCAAACACCTTACGTCCGTGCGCCTCTGCCGATACCGAAGCATCCGTCAGTTGCATCGCAATCAGCGAATTTCGTAACAATTTTGTAACAATATCATATCAAATACAGATAATTCTGTCAAGTTTACGGATTTCGGGGCATTTTTCATTGTCTGATTTCCCGTCATCGGAAGACTCTCATTCGAGCTGATTTCTACAGCAAATCGCGATAAATCCGCTTCACATTCCGGTAGAAAATTCCGTCAATCTGACTCGGAGCCAGCCCTCCCCGGCGCATTGCATCATAGAGCTGCGGCATCGCCTCGCAGCCCGGCAATGCCGGATTTCGGTCGATTCCGTCAAAATCGGAACCCAGCCCGACATGCTCGGAGCCTGCGATATCCATGATGTATTTTGCATGTTGTACAACGGCCTCCATAATCTTCTCTTTCGTATAGCATTTCTCAAGCGGCAAACGCTTCTTCGCCATCCACGGCAGCGCCGGGAGCAAAAAAGGCACAAAGAAATTCAGTCCGATGACACAGTCATGCTCGCCCATGCTGCGAAGCAATTCGTCCGGCAGATTTCGCGGCATCGGACACAACGCACGTGCATTGGAATGGCTTGCCACAAACGGCTTGCGCGCCACCTCAAGTACATCGGCTATCCCACGGTCGGACAGATGCGCAACATCCACAATCATGGAAAGATCCTCCATCCGGGTCACGCATTCTCTGCCGAGCTTCGTCAGCCCGCGATCCCCGGCTCCCATCTTGGCTGCGGCAGTTCCGAGGGAATTGTTATAATTCCATGTAAGGCTCATCATCCGGACGCCGTCCTCATAAAGCGCATCCAGCTGATCCAAATCCTTTCCCATGATGCCTCCGTCCTCTACTGTCAGCATCGCGCAGATTCTCCCTGCCTTTTCCACCTGTTCGAGTTCGCGATAGGACTTCACCGGCGCAATATATTTGCCGCATTCGCTAATCTTTCTGCGAAACAACTGCACCATTTGCCGATAGGTCTCCATCGGGTCGGCGTATTTGCCGCAGTCTACCCAGACGGCAAAATTCTGCAGCCCGTAGTCGCTTGCCTTCATCCGTTCCATATCCGCGTGCAGATTGTTCGTAATCAAGGAAATGTCCTTCCCCTCCTGCTGCAAACTCCACATCCGCTCCACGGTGTCGCAGTGCATATCAAATACCCTCATAAACTTACCCCTTTCCCCATAATATCATTTCTGTTTCCTTCCAATTTCCTGTTTCACAAGCAGCTGTTTTGTGCTACAATGCCTATATACGAATGAACCGTACAAAGGAGAAAACCATGCGCAGAAAATGCATTTCCCATACCCTGCTTATTATCTTATGCGCTGCCCTTGCAATCGTGCCCGGCTGCGCCGAGGTTCCCGATCATTACCCCGAAATCGTAACGCAGGCAGCGACGCCTTCCGTTACCGCCGCTCTGACGCTCGCGCCCAATGTCGGCGAGGACTGCTACAGTCTTTTTGTAAACGGCAAAATGCTGACTCTCGCATTTTCGGAACCGATTCCTAAGGAGGTTGCGGCTAAGGTATTTTCCGATTATACCGCACTCAGCGCTGAGTTAAATACTTCTGACGAAACGGGCACATTCTTCGCCTTTAACAACTCGGACGATACCTCGCTTCCTCTGACCCCGCTGCAGGCGGATATCCTGAGGGAAGGCATCCGCGCCGGACAGCTGACCGAGGGAGCATTTGACATTACCGACGAACCGCTGCGCGCCCTTTGGGATTTCTCGGGTGAGCTCTTCACCCCGCCCACCGAGGAGGAAATCTCCGAGGCACTGACCCATATGGACTATCAGCGCATCGTTATCGAGGAGGGTTCTCTGCTTACGGAAGATCCCGCCATTCAGCTGAACACCTCAAACTATTTTGACGGCTATGCCGTAAAACAGGCGCTCTCCGTTCTTGCAGAAAACGGTATCGCCTCTGCCCAGCTCACCTTCGGAAACCTGACATATTTTCTCGGCAAATCCGCGGACGGCGCCCCGTACAGTCTCACGCTTACGGCTCCGGCAGGCGAAGCATCCGTCATTGCCGGTACGGTGAACCTAAGTGATATGGCCTATACGGCGCTGCATTGTATGGATCAATATCAGGAAACAGAGGCCGGACTGCTCCACCCTCTGTTCGATCTGCATACCGGTTACCCAAGCGAATTGGGCTTCACCTCGGTTTTCGTATTTTCCGGCTCCCCCGTCCTGGCGCAAACCATGGCGAGAGCCTGCTATTCTCTAACAGTAGAACAAGGAAAAACCTTGGTTTCCAACTTGGAAGATACGCACATCCTCTGGATTATGAAGGACGGCACCTTCCGGTTTTCGGACGGCTTTACCGACCGTCTGGGGTTCACTCCCGCAGAGTAGTTTCTATTTTTCTTCAAAATACCCCGGCGTCATACTGCATATTTTTACCATCTTCGGCGACAGGTCGCGATAGTTATACCCTGCCTTGTAGCCAAGGAATTTGGCGCCGGAAATGCACACATATTTCACCATCTGTCCATACTTCTTTTTCCGGAGCAATTTGCCCAGAACCACTCTTACCATCCGATTGCCCTCGGACTGCGACGACAAATCGGCAAATACCTCCGGGTGTTCTGCCTGCGATACCGCCAAATCAAAATTGCGCTGGAACTGCTTCCACAGCGAATAGGAATGCCAGTGCTCGACCTTTGCCTCCGCGGCGTACACAATCTGATATCCTGCGTCAATTTCCCCGCGGGCATAAATCATATCCTCATTAAAAATCGCCGGATCGTAAAATCCCCCCAGCAGGTCAAATACCTTACGGTTATACATACAGCACACATTTGAGCAGAAAATCGTCTTAATGCCGAGTTTCCCGTACATTCCCTTATTCTTCACCTGCTCCTTTTTCGGATAGTTAAACTGCTGCGTCATCCGTACAAGCTCAGGAGCCTCCTTCGACGCCACCTGTCGCGCGTAAACCGCACCGACATTTTCATATCGGCCAAATGCTGCAAGAAGCTTGCGAACCAGTTCGTCATCCTTCGGCACCGCGTCCTGTGTCATCAGAATCATATAGTCTGCTTTGGAAAGCGCCGCGCCGCGATTTCTCGCCTTTCCGTGGTTAAATTCCTTTTTACTCATGCAGTCCGTAATCAATGCCACACGCTTTTCGCCTCTGGTTCCGGCAGCAGCCTTTCTTACGCGTTCCTCAAGCTTCGCAACCTCATCCTCTTCTCCGCTTTTGGTTATCACCAGAATAACCGCGTGCGGCAGGAGAAGCTGGTCATAAAGCATCTTTATCAGTCGGTCAAACTTATTGTCCGGACGGTACACCGGAATTATTACATCGATAATCACTGGATTCACCTCATTGTAAATTCTATGCATAGGAAAAACGCAGTCCTATACAGTAAAAAAGCAGAGTGTTTTGACACTCTGCTTTTACTATAATCCTGTTTGCCGAATCGGTCAAGTATCTGAATAAATTACAGTTCAACCTTACCGCTGACTTCGCCGTTTACTACATAGTAGGCAGCATTGTCTTCGGGCTTGATGTAAAGGGCGATGTCTTTGACAGCAGCCTTGTTATCAGCAGCGTACTGAGCCTTTGCAGCAGCCAAAACAGTCTCTGCATTAACTTCCTTGCCCGCAAACTGAATAACGCAAGTAACCTTAGCTTCAGCCTTCTTAGCGGCAGCCCTGCCGGCAGTCTTCTTTGCAGCATCAGCGGTCTTCTTAACCGCCTTCTCTGCTTCCTTTGCAGCTTCCTTAACAACCTTCTCGGTCTTCTCTGCAACCTTGGTAGCCTTCTTAGCGACAACCTTTGCTACTTCTGCCGCATCTACTTTCTTTTCAACAACATCTGTTACTTTCTTAGCCATGGATTTTATCCTCCTGATATTTAACGAGTAGAATTCAAAACGCACAATCCTTCGTTTTCTTACATTAAGAATATACCGAAAAATAAGGCTCTTTGCAATATGTCAAATGTTTTTCTCCCTTTTGCCAACACGTTGGGAACTCTGTTTTTTTCACTGTGTTCATTCTGTCCAAAAAAGTACAAGAAATACTATCCTTCATTGTGAATTTCCGCAAAACCCTGTTTCTTTTGTTTTCGCCCTCTTGCACAAAGAAAATACGTCAGGATACTAAGCCCGATTACCATGCCGCAAAAATCAACGCATACGTCGAAAAAATTCCCGCTCCGATCTGCGACAAAGGTCTGGTGAAATTCATCAGACGCCGCATAAGCCGTACAGACTGCAAGCGTAAACGCCCACATGCTCCATGTGCGTTTTACCGCCCG
Source organism: Lachnoclostridium sp. UBA7482 (assembly GCA_002479645.1). GTDB lineage: Bacteria > Bacillota > Clostridia > Lachnospirales > Lachnospiraceae > ISDg. Next base: position 4,887 of record DLOO01000030.1, read on the forward strand.
AAAGCGAAGCCAGTTTGCCGTAAGAACCGCAAGGATTCCGTACTCGGTCATATGCGCACACTTCCGAATCAGAAGGCTCAGGCGGGCATACCATCGAAGCTGCTCCGCCTCCGCCAGACCTCTATACCAGGGGCTCAGAATTTTCACGAGACAATCGGTCAGGAAATCCGAACCCACCCCCGACTTCTCTCCGTTTTGCGCAGAAAAGAGGAATATGACAAGCATCCACAAAAGAACCGGAACAAGACGCCGGTTTACAATTCTCTTCCCTCTGCTCATCCGATTGCCTTGTCCTCAAACATCCACCGAAAAATGATTTGCGAGTTCGGTCCCCAGAAGCCCCAATCATGCACGCCGGGACTTTCTTCATAGATGTGTTCTACTTCAAGAGAATCAAGAAAAGCATGGAACTCACGATTTGCCCCAAGCAGGAAATCCTCCGTTCCGCAGCACTGGTAAATCGCCGGAATTGTACGTCCCTCATTTTTTAATCTCCGCACCAGAACCTCAGGGTTGACATCTCTTTCCTCTACCGTTTCCAGGTCGCCGAAGCATTCCCGGTAATAGTCGTAATTTGCGATACCGTTATCCGCACCCTCCTTCATGTGCGCGATGCCGTGAACGATCAACGCCGACGACATTGCTCCGGCCTTTCCGAACGTCTCCGGGTAAGCCAATGCGGTATGCAGCGCGCCGAACCCGCCCATGGAAAGTCCCACGATTCCGGTATCCTCCGGTCGCAGCGCAATGCCAAAAGCTCTTCGTACATAATCCACCAGCTCCTCTCCGATAAAAGACTGATACCGGTGCCCGGTCGCCTGACCGTTTAAGTAAAATCCATTTTCGCCGTTTGGCATAACCAATGCAACATTGTACTGCTTGGCAAGTCCCTCAAGCCCCCAGCTCTCCGCCGCACCGCTATAACCGTGCAGAATAAACAATGCCTTCATCGGTCGGTTAAGATAAGGATTCTTATCCTCGCCCGCATCCATCCGTAAATCATTCGGCAAAAACACCTTGAAGCTCACCGGTCTTCTCAGACAGTTGGAATACATTTCGATTGATAAATTAGCCATAGCTCCGCCTCCGTTTATTGATTCTTATTTTTTTGCATTTGCTCTATGTAAGCAAGAAAGCGTTCCATCCTCTCCTGCTCGCGTGTCCGCGTGCGCGGCTCCTTCTGAATCTCAAAAGGGATTCGTTGTTCGCGTACCGCCTGCCTTAAAAACACGGTAATTGCGCCCGAAAGCGTCATACCGAGCTCATCAAACAATGCCTCCGCATCCCTGCGCAAATCCTCATCCATCCGGATGGTTACATTTTTCGTCGCCATATTGCCTCCCTTCGCCTCCTACCGGCGTTTTCCATTTATTTTTTCTCTGCCATGCAAACTATGAACTAACCGCCTTGCATGGGAACGTTTTGCTTTATTCCTCGTCCGGATTACGGAACATCTCATCGCACAGATATGCGTAGTCCAGAGTCAGCTGATGCGGTACAACATCACTCTCGAGTTTGCCGGCACGCACGCAGTTCATAACCTCCTGAATCTCGTACACAAAACCGTTCTTCGTTTCGTTGTCCACAAAATGAATGACTTCCCTGCCCCCACGATCGTACAGATAGGCTTCACCGGCAAAATGCGGGTTCGGTACGGCAATGTGCCCATTGTCGCCGAAGAGCAGCAGTTTTTCCTCATAATGCGCTGCAATACTACCCTTTAAGCATGCCATAGCATCGTCATAACGCAGGGTGATTACGTTGGAAATATCCACACCGGTATCCGCAAAATTACTCATTACCTGTGTCTCGAGAATCGGTTTCTCGATCAAGTATGTTATAATGTCATAGCAATATACTGTCAAATCAAGCGCAGAGCCGCCGCCCAGAGCCTTGTTGTAAAAACGGTTATTCGGGTCAACCGCCGGCTGGAAGCCTACATTGATATCGCCGAAGCGAATCTTGCCGATACGTCCTTCCCTGCACCATTCGCGTACACGATTGATCGTCGGAAGGAAGCGGCTCCACATCGCCTCCATCCAGAAAACACCTCGTTTGTCGGCCTCCTGAATGACCTCAAGGGTTTCTTCGCTTCCGATACACATGGTCTTTTCACACAAGAACGGGGTGTTGTATTTCAGACACAGCATACACAGGTCATGATGTGCATTAGTCGTTACCGCAATGTAAACCGCATCCGGCTTCTCGGAAACCAGCATCGCCTCGTAATTGTCATAAGCCGCCGGTACTCCGTTTTTCTCGGCAAACACTCTGGCTCTGTCCATCGACTTACTGGACACAGCTATAATCTCACAATCCTCGATATGTGTCACTGCATCACAGAATTTGTTTGCAATGTCCGCAGCCCCCATGACTGCAAAACGAAACTTACTCATACCTACCTCCTGATATCGCTTATATGTCAGCATTTCTGCTTCTCATACAGTTCCCGTGCGATTGCCAGCAAATCACGCTCGCTCTGCGCATCCTTCGGATAAGGATAATTCTTTGCAATCTTCTCAAATGCCTGCAAACTCTCCTCCGCCTTCTTTTCATCCTTTAAGGCAAGAAGATTATATGCATACTGCTGACGCTGTATCTCCAAAAGGCTCGCAACCTGTTTCAACTGCTTTTCATATGTGGTAAAAATGCTCTTTGCCTGTTCCACATCCTGTTTTGCCACAAGCAGCATATAGATCTTCCCCGAAATCAGCGTCAGGCTGTGCAGACGATTCATCGACGTCGCATTTGCCATGATAAAGTCGGTCAAATCAAGTGCCTCGTCAAAACGATGCTTTACAAGCAGATAACTCACACGGTTAACCGCTTGTCCGGTCACAAGCGGATTATCCAACGGCATGTCCTTTTCATAGGCAAAATACTCCTCCGACATATCCTCGATTGCCTGACTGTCGGCAAGAGCCCCTACAACAAGAAATGCCTTATCCACGGCAATTCTGGCGTCCTTACTGCGTCTTAACAGAATCACATTGGCGCCGTCCGTTCCCAGCTCCGTAAAGGGCAATCCGTTTGTAACAAAAACTACCATTCCTAACAGGGCAAATGCGAGCAGGCAAAAGCGTGCAATCCAACTACTCTCCGGTAAAAGGAACCATCCCACGAACGACAATCCACTGAGCAGCAGATTCACCGTAAGTCCCCCCATATGGTACCAGAAGTACGGATGCTCCCCCCTTGCCGACAGTCAGGCAATCGNNTTCGGGCGGCAGCATAATCGCCTGTCCGCCGGTTCCTGCCACCTGATATCGCTTTACCTTGAGTTTCCCATTCATTTTCACGAACATCAGGCTGCCAAAGCGAATCGAGGCAAATTCATATCCGGTCAGCAAGCCGAACAGCATATGACCCATTTCATGACAGTACAACTGAAGCATATACATGACATAGATGACGAGCAGGCCGCCTGCCATCAATACTCCAAATTCGAGGCCGTTCAAACCAGCCCCCTTTACCTTTTTATACATTCCGATCCCGTATCCGACTACCCCGCCGCAGACCATAAATCCCGCGAGCGATATTATCATAAAGATTGCTGTTTGTATCCCGGCTTTTTTCGATGTACTCATACGCTCACCATTCCTTCTTTTCAGTTCTCATTCCACCTCTTATAATACCACATTTTCCCCCCTTCCCGCTACAAGAAATCTTTGCAGAAAATGAAAAAAAATGTTGTTTACAGCTATGTTGAAAAAATCACGGTTATGTACTAATATATAAGCGCAGGTATTATCTGCAAATCTGTGTTTGGAGGATATGTGTTTGCGTAAGATGTTGAGTGTTGCGCGCGGCATAGGCTGACGCGTGACGCGAAATAGCCTATGCCCTTTCAAATAATTTATTATTTGGAGGTTCCGCGATGGGCTACAAAAATGGTAGTGTGTTGCTTCCGACAGAGCTGCTGAGGCAAATACAAGACTACGTTGACGGCGAGTACATTTATATTCCCCGACTGCCTGCAAATCGAAAAAAGTGGGGCGATAAGACAGGCTCACGTTCGATGTTGGCAGAAAGAAATTCAGAAATATACCGCAAGTATAAAAGCGGAGTATCTGTCAGACAACTATCGGAAATATATTGTATTTCCCCACAGGGAATATACAATATACTGTCAACACACAAGGCTTAGGTCAGAGCCGCACACTGCGTAAAGATGTGCGGCTCTTTTTCTACCGTTCTTTTCGCAACTGTGTTGTTGCTTTATAGGAATCAATGGATATGCTATATTCTTAATAGCACAAAAAATTATATTTCAAAAAAGGAGACGCAAAATGGAACGAATCATTAAATCCTGCTCCGAACAGTACAAAACAGCTTCTTTGGATTTGGTAGAAAAGGTTTTTACCGAACACGAAAGTCCCAAAGAAGGCAGACTGGTTCGGCAGCTGATCGAAGAAATCCGTGCAAAGAAGTTTTTTGTTTCGGAGTTGGAACTTATTATGACGAATGAAGCCGATGAAATTATCGGATATGCTATGTTTTCTAAATTTCACATTGAGGGAAAGTATTCTGATGAATTGCTGCTTCTATCTCCCGTCGCCGTGAAAACAGAGCTGCAACGGCAGCATATTTCCAAAGACCTGATAGAATACGGTTTGGAAAGGGCAAGAGAGCTTGGCTATAAAGCAGTTTTGGTAGAGGGCAATCCTCAAAATTATCATTCTCGCGGATTCAAAACGGCAGCAAATTACGGTATCTATGCGAGCGAGAACGTGCATCTGCCGCATATTGACTGCCTAATGGTTCAAGAGCTTGTACCCGGCGGTCTGAAACATATTCATGGAATACTTGATTATGGGTTCTATGAAGCTCTTACGTAAAGTCTTGCACATTACCGCCGGCAAATCCAATATGCGGCAATTCCATAAAAATACCTCCAAAGTAGATTTTGGTTATTTACCCTGTCTACTTTAGAGGTATTCTATCACATATCCTATCGCCTGAAAATCCTACGATGCTCTGTTTGACTAGAACAAGATGATGATGAACTGGCTGACCAGAACGACTGCGATCAACGCAATCGGATAGGTAGCTGCGTAGGCGCTTGCAACATCATCTGTCTTAGCTACGTTAATCAAAGTACCGAGCGCCGGGGTACTGGTCATACCGCCGGTAATGGAACCAAGGCTGTTCAGAAGCGGAAGCTTAAGAATGTAACGCGCAAAGATGTAACCGATAATCATCGGAACCAAAGTCATAATAACACCGTATACGAAGTACATCGCCTTGAAATACTCGACGAATTTTGCACCGCCGGCAACACCTGCGCCGATAAGGAACAGCATCAGGCCAAGCTCACGGAATACTTCAAGTACCCTCTTCTCTACCTTCAGACTAACCGATCCAATGTGTCCGAAGTGACCAAATACAAGCGCGGTCATAAGAGCGCCGCCGGTAGTGGTAAGGGAGAAGGTTGTTCCGTCAAGTCCCTTAGAAGAAAGCGGAACCTTGATTGCACCGACAAAAAGGCCGACAACTGCTGCGAGAGCAAATGCTGCAAAACCAAAACCATCAAGATCAAGAAGCTTCCTTCCTGTCTTCTTCTCTTCCCCGGTATCTACGGCTGTAATCTTTGCACGTTCTTCCTCCATGTTCGCCTTGGTAACCTTCGGAATCAACTGAACGAACAATACAACGCCGATAACACCAAAGAGGTATGCAATACCGTGTCCTACGGTAACTGCCATCTCGTACTCCTCGGCAACCGTTGCCTTTGCAGCGGAAAATGCCGGGGTACTGGTAAGGGAACCGGACAAAAGACCGACGAGCATAGCTACGAATTCCTTTCGGTCACTTTCAGCACCCTTGCCGATATAGAAGCAGGCGATACAAGCAAGACCACCCGCAAGAATAATCACAATACCAAGCAGAATATAAGACTTAAAGTTCTTTTTCAGGTTCTTAAAGAAGTTCGGACCTGCAATAAAACCAACTGCGGTTACAAAAAGAATCAAACCAAGATTCTCAACAATTTTGAGAGCGCTGCCGCTGATATCAGCGCCACCTGCAACAACCGTGCTGCTGATGGTCTTGGAGAAAAATGCTCCGAAAAGCAATGCGACAATAAATACGCCTGCGGTACCGAGGCTGACGCCCTTGATTGTAATTCTCCCGAGCGCATAACCCAGGAAAGAAATTACAAAAACTGCAAACATCAAAAAGGTAATGCCTGCGATGTTAATAACTCCTCCAAACAATTCCATTTGTTTTCTCCTTTTTACACGTATGATTTTTATGTAAAACCTTAAAAATATTACACCAGGTCTCATACTTTGTCAATGCAACATTTGACCAAAAAATTCAGAAAAATAATTCAGATTATAGGCATTTGTTTGAAAGTGAAAAATACCCGGAAACATTTTGAATTCCCCCTCATGCAGGCTGCCCCGCATTTTGGGCGATTTCATCCGTTTCCGGGCATTTTATCCTCATCAGCGAAGCGGATTGCGAATATCCGCTTTGAATCCCTATAATTGATTATTCGCAGAAATTACCGTAGTTACTGAAGCGGGTTAACCTTTCTTGCATAATCAGGAAGAAGCTTCGGAGAAACGGTCTCCGTCTCGATACCCGCCTCAGCAAGTTCCTTCTGGAATGCATCTACATGGTCAATGTTCAATGCGCCGACGGTAACATCCTTGAATCTTGCACCGGCAGCCTGGCCTGCATTACGGCCAAATACAACGACGTCAAGAAGGGAGTTACCCATCAGACGGTTACGTCCGTGAACACCACCGGCAGCCTCGCCTGCTACGTAGAGATTCGGTACACAGGTCTCACTGTTGGTATCAACATCAACGCCGCCATTCTGGTAATGAAGCGTAGGATATACAAGGATCGGCTCCTTACGAAGGTCGATACCGTACTTACCGAACATTCTGAGCATTGCAGGAATTCTCTTCTCGATAGCGCCTTCTCCGTGAATCATTTCGATCATCGGAGTGTCAAGCCATACACCGTAACCATCGTTGGTAGGAACACCGTTTCCATTGGTGGAGCACTCACGGATGATGGAGGATGCAGTTACGTCACGGCACTCCAAAGGATTCATGAATACATCACCGTTGATATTTACAAGCTTAGCGCCGAGGGAACGAACCTTCTCGGTTACGAGCGCACCAACAAGCTGCTCCGGGAAAGCGGTTCCGGTCGGATGATACTGAAGCGTATCTACGTCACGAAGCTTAGCGCCTGCACGGTAAGCAAGAATCAAACCGTCAGCGGTTGCGCCGTAGTGGTTGGTGGTCGGGAAATTCTGATAGTGGATACGACCTGCGCCGCCCGTACAAAGGATAACACACTTCGCCTTTGCAATAAGAATCTCCTTTGTCTCCATGTTAAGGAGTACAGCACCTGCTGCCTGTCCCTTATCGTCCTTGATAATTTCGATTGCGGATGTAAAATCTACAACCTGAATACCACGGTTCAAAACTTCATCACGAAGAGTTCTCATGATTTCCGCACCGGAATAGTCCTTTGCAGCATGCATTCTCTTCCTGCAGGTTCCACCGCCGTGTGTGGTTACCATCGTTCCATCCTCGGTCTTATCGAACTCAACACCGAGATTGGTAAGCCACTGAATAGCCTCCGGAGCTTTCATACAAAGCTTGGCAACAAGCTCAGGCTTTGCAGCATAGTGACCGCCGCCGAAAGCGTCTACATAATGGATAGCCGGGGAGTCATTTTCCTTATCGGCTGCCTGGATACCACCCTCAGCCATCATGGTGTTTGCATCACCCATACGAAGCTTGGTAACAACCAAAACCTTAGCGCCTGCTTCATTTGCCTCAATGGCTGCGGAACAGCCGGAGCCGCCTGCACCGACTACGAGTACATCGCACTCATAATCCGGGTTGGAAAGATCGATTTCCTTGCCCGCAAGACGGCTGTTTGCCTCAAGCAAAGCCTTCAGCTCCTTCGGAACCTTGCCACCCTTATTGGGACCCATAGCAAGTGTATCAAACTGCTCCTGCTTATAATCCGGATGATAGGTTTCAAGCAAAACATCAATCTCTTCCGGAGTCATACGCTTGGGATCAAGATTTACGTTGTACTCTCTCTTTGCTTCAACAACTTTAATCAGCTCGCGCAATTCTTCACTGTACATTTCGCATATCCTCCTTATTTCTCGATTTCTCTGTTCTTGTGCAGTTCCTTGAGTTCCTCAATCGGCTTCTGCATAAGATCTTCGATGATCTTGTCGTACTCACCGTTGTTGATCTCGTCAACTCTCTTGTTTACGTGATCAGCGGTCGGAGCGATATACTTACCGTTTAATCTTCTGGCAAGCATTGCTACCTGAGGATGGGAAATTCCTGCAGGACAACGGGAAGAACATACGCCGCACATTACGCAGTCAAAGGAAAGGTCAGCACACTTCTCATACTCACCACGCTGTGCATATGCGATGTACTGCATAACATTCAGACCCTGAGTACAAGCCTTGGTACATGCGTTACATCCTACACAGGAGTAGATTTCCGGGTAAAGCTGCATCATAATCTGCTCGGTAGGCTTTACTTCTTCGATGTTATAAACTTCCTTTACAAGCGGGAAGAAAGGAAGTGTTGCAATGTACATTCCTTCCTGAACCTGAGTACCGCATGCCAGACATGCGTGCAACTCACGATCACCCTTGATTCTGTAGATGGTTGCGCACGCACCACAGAAACCATTACGACAACCACAGCCACGAACGAGCTCATATCCGGCATATTCCATAGCCTTCATGATCGTCAGGTTGGATGGTACTTCGTATTTCTTACCATATAAGAAAATATTTACCATTTCGCTCATGTTAATCCTCCATATTTATCTACTGATTAGTATTCACTGGGCATTTTGTCAAGCTGATCAAAACGGAATACCGGACCATCTTTACAAACAAACTTGTCACCTACGTTACAACGTCCGCACTTACCTACGCCACACTTCATACGAAGCTCAAGAGTGGTATAAACCTGCTCATCCTTAAAGCCGATTTCTTTCAGACCGGCAAGGGTAAACTTAATCATGATCGGCGGTCCGCAAAGAACTGCCGTGGAAGTATTTCTGAGACCGAGTTCCTTAACATAATTCGGAACAAAGCCTACATGACCATCCCAGTCATCCTGCTCACGGTCGATGGTAAGATGAACGTCACAGTCCTTCTCATTCATCCATTCGTTCTTGATTTCTTCATAGAAAACAAGGTCTTCCTTACTTCTGGAACCGTAAACAATATCAATGTGACCGTAGTTCTCGCGATTTGCTCTTACATAGTTTATTACGGAACGAACCGGTGCAAGACCGATACCGCCGGCGATGAACAGAAGGTCCTTGCCCTTCAGGTCGCTCTCAACCGGGAAACCGTTTCCGTAAGGTCCGCGGATAGTAACCATCTGGCCGACTTCAATTTGGTGCAGCCATGTGGTAACGCAGCCGCAGCGCTTAATGGAAATTTCCATAAACTCTTTATTGGTCGGGGAAGAGGTAATGGAGAACAGCGCCTCACCTACGCCGGGAATGGAAAGCATAGCACACTGTCCCGGGATATGCTCAAATACCTTGCCGCCGCCAACTGCATTTACACGGAAAGTCTTAACATCCGAAGTCTCGGTACGAATATCAGTAATAATACCAAGCTGAGGAATCAAGGTTTCTCTCATTTCATTCATCAACTGTTCATTCATCAGTCCTTACCTCCTAACGCTTTCGCAACCTTAACGATATTGAGAGACTGAGGACAGGACTTCAAACATCTGCCGCATCCTACACAGCCGTATACACCGTCATTGTTATTCGGGAAGTAAACAAGCTTATGCATGAATCTCTGGCGGAAACGCTCCTTCTGAGATACACGATTGTTACCGTGAGACATCTGGGTAAAATCAGAATACATACAGGAATCCCAGCAGCGGAAACGGATAACGCCTTCGTTGGTCTTGAATTCTCTTACGTCGAAACACTGGCATGTCGGGCATACAAATGTACATG
>DLOO01000030.1:15025-15183 GCA_002479645.1 Lachnoclostridium sp. UBA7482
TCAGCGCCGATAGCTGCCGCCATTGCTGCAAGCTTCTCCCCTTTTTCGGTATTGGCGCGGAAATAAACCTCATCGCCAACCATCCAGGTACTCACATCGCCTGCGGGATTGGTTGCATCAATACCGAAGCACTGGCAGAAGCAGGTCTCCTGCGGTCT
>DLOO01000030.1:15221-23706 GCA_002479645.1 Lachnoclostridium sp. UBA7482
ACAGGCTCCTGCAGATATACCCTGTCAAGAATCTCAAAGCTTGCAAGGTCACATGCTCTTACACCGAAGATGACATAATCCTCTGTCTCGGTTCTGGTATCAATGATTTCAATCTTCTTATGGTCGGTCTTGAAGCTGACAAGATTCTCAACCTGCGGGAAGAAGAAATCCTTTGCGGAACGAGTGGTGTTGCAAGCAGTGGAGTAAGCCATGCCTGCTTCATAGGGCTTGAATGCCGCACCCTCTGCGGTATCAACCGGAAGATACAGCTTTTCCTCTGCCGCTACGGCAGCAAAGAAATCATTTAACTGGGAAACGCTCAATTTAACCATTACTGATTGCCTCCTCTCTTATGAACGATGCTCGGCTCGCAGTCACCAAAGGTAAAGTTAACAAGCGGATATCTCTCCTCCGGATTCGCACCTGCCTGGTACTCGCCGTAAAGCTCGTTGATATCCTTGATGAACTTACGATTCAGCAAATGGATCGGAATGTTCTGAGGACATACTCTGGAGCACTCGCCGCAGTCGGTACAACGACCTGCTACGTGGAATGCACGAATAATGTGGTACATATTCTCCTCAAAGGAAGTTGCAGCAGCCTTGTTATTGATATCACTGTTCGGATTATCAAATACGCAGTTCTCACAAGTACATGCGGGACATACGTTACGGCATGCATTACAGCGAATACAACGGGAAAGCTCGCCGCGCCAGAATTCATATCTTTCGTCGGGAGTCATAGCTTCAAGCTTAGCTACCTCGTCAAAACGCTTAGAATCCAGTACATCGCCTTCTTCCCCAAGCATCTCATCTACATCAATATGTTTCTTGGACTTACAGTTCAGGCAACGCTCCGCGTATACGTCCATCTTAGCGACCGTTGCGTCTCCGTAAAGGGAATCAATGACAAAGTTGGTACCGTCTTCCTTAATTCCGAGGACGCCGTCGATTCCTTTTTCACGGATTTTGTTGATATCAGCCTTACCATAGCACTCAATACCAACAACATATACCTTCTCACGATCGATTCTGTGCTCTTTCAAAAGCTGTGCGAAAGAGTAGGAATCACAGGGCTTCAGGAATGCAAGCGTCTTGCCTTCCTTCCTGCTCTCCTTCATGAGGTACTTACTTACATTGGCAGCACAGAAAAAGTCATAGACAAAATCTGCATCGATCTGCTCTGCGGTTTCAAATACGGCCGGAGAAATATCGTAGGAAAATTCCCCCTTCTTCCAACCAATCACACGACTTACGGATCCGTTTGCCAACAATTCTTTTGCCTTAGCGATCATTGCTTCTTGCATCTCAAATCCTCCAATCTGTGATTTTCACCTAATTTTGTTACGGTTGCAACAAAGTCGTTCATCGTCTCAGCGAACTTCTGACCCTCTGCTGCGGATACCCACTCAACTCTGGTACGCTCTTTTTCAATTCCGAGGAAATCGAGCATGCTGAACAACAGGGTCATTCTGCGGCGCGCATAGTAGTTACCGGTTGTGTAGTGGCAGTCCCCCGGATGGCATCCGCAAAGGATAACGCCGTCCGCACCACGCTGGAACGCACGAAGAATGAACATCGGGTTCAATCTACAAGAACAGGGGATACGAATAATCTTTACGTTTGCAGGATACTGTAAACGGTTGGTACCGGAAAGATCGGCACCGGCATAGGAACACCAGTTACAGCAAAATGCTACGATGGTAGGTCTAAACTCTTTATCTTCTACTTGCATATTGCATCTACCTCCGCCATAATCTGCTTCGTCGAGAAGCCATAAAGATCCATAGCACCGGAAGGACAGGCAACCGTACAGCAGCCGCATCCCTGACATACCGCCGGGTTAACCTGTGCAACTCTGCGCATCATGCTACCGTCTTTACGACGTGAGAAGTCTTTGTTTTCATAAGTAATTGCACCATAAGGACAAACATTTGCACAGGTGGAGCAACCGTTACACATCATCTCATCCGGATGAGCAACACATGGATTGCCGACCAAATGGTCCTTGGCAAGCAAACCGATAACCTTGGATGCACAGGCGCCTGCCTGGGTTACCGTCTCGGGAATATCCTTCGGACCCTGCGCACAACCGGCAAGGAATACGCCAGCGGTAGGAGACTCCACAGGACGAAGCTTTGCATGAGCTTCCGTGAAGAAGTCGTTGGTATCCATACTTGCGGTAAGCAGGGTAGCAAGCGGTCTTGCGGACTTGTCAGCCTCGATTGCTGCTGCAAGAACAACCATATCCGCATCGATATGAAGCTGCTCGTTGTTGAGAAGATCGGAAGCCTGAACCTTCAGCTTATCGCCGGAAGGAGCAACCTTACCAACCATACCCTTGATATAGTGAACGTTATACTCTTCTACTGCTCTGCGGAAGAACTCATCGTAGTTCTTGCCGGGGGTACGAACATCTATGTAGAATACGTAAACTTCGGTATCCGGATACTTTTCACGGCAGAGCATTGCATGCTTGCAGGTATACATACAGCAAATCTTGGAGCAATACGGCTTGCCGCACTCGGTAGTGGAACGGGAACCGACACACTGGATAAATACGATTGTCTTAGGCTCCTTGTGGTCGGAAGGACGAACCAAATGACCGCCATTCGGACCGGAAGCGCTCATGAGACGCTCGAACTCCAGGCTTGTTACAACGTCCGGAGACTGGGAGTAACCAAACTCTTCATAAGCATCCAGCTTAATCGGGTTGTAGCCGGTAGCAACAACGATTGCACCGTACTGCTCTTCGATGATTTCATCCTTCTGGGTGTAATCAATAGCGCCTGCGGAACAAACCTTAGAACATATGCCGCACTTGCCGGTCTTCATCATGGTACAGTAATTCGGGTCAATGGTAGCAACCTTCGGAACTGCCTGTGCGAACGGAATGTAGATCGCTCTCTTGGTATCGAGACCGAGGTTGTAATCGTTCGGAACCTTCTTCTGCGGACATTTCTCTGTACAAAGTCCGCAACCGGTACAGATATCTTCCTTAACATAACGAGCCTTACGCTTAATCCCTACGGTAAAGTTACCGACAAAGCCCTTAACGGACTCAACCTCGGAATAAGAATAGATCTTGATGTTCTCATTCTGAGCAACATCTACCATCTTAGGCGTCAAAATACAGGAGGAACAGTCAAGGGTCGGGAAAGTCTTGTCGATCTTCGTCATCTTACCGCCGACGGTCGGCTCTTTCTCAACGATGTCTACCTGATATCCTGCGTCAGCAATATCAAGAGCACACTGAATACCGGCGATACCGCCGCCGATTACGAGCGCGCGCTTGGTAACCGGAGTCTGCCCTGCAACAAGGGGAGCATTCAAATGTACCTTTGCTATTGCGGCGCGTCCCAGAATAACGGCCTTTTCGGTAGCCTCCTCAACATTTTTATGTATCCATGAACACTGTTCACGAATGTTTGCAACTTCAAGCATGTACGGGTTAAGTCCAACGGACTGAACTGCCTTACGGAAGGTTGCCTCATGCATTCTTGGAGAACAGGAACAGACAACAACGCCCGTCAGATTATGCTCTTTAATTGCGTCCTTAATCAAATTCTGACCGGACTCGGAACACATATACTGATAGTCCTGAGTGTAAACAACGCCGGGTTCATCTTTTAATACTTCACAAACCTTTTTTACATCAACTGTGGCTGCAATATTGGTACCACAATGACATACAAATACACCGATTCTCTGCATTTTATTCTCCTTTCTTTATTTCTTGTATTTTCTGAAAGCACTTACAATTGCCTGCTGAGGAAGATTCTCGTCAAGAAGCTCGGGAATCTGCTCCGGATGCAAGTGATTCTGATCCTGCTGTCTGATCTTCCAAAGTCTTACAGCCTCAACGATGTTCGCGGGCTCAACGCCGCGAGGACATCTCTCAACACATGCAAAACAGGAAAGACATGCATAGAATGAGTCGGAAGCCAGTAACTTTTCAATCTTACCGGTCTCGACCATATTGACGAACTGATGCGGATGATATTCCATCTGATCATAAGCCGGACAGGTACCGGAGCACTTACCGCATCTCATACATTTTCTCGGGTTTACACCACTTAAAATCTGTAACTCTTTTGCGATTTCAAGATTATCCATTACTCGTCCTCCTTTTCCAGACCAAGCGCTTCGCAAAGAAGCTCGGTAAAGTAGTAAACCGGAAGATCATTCACCGTATTATTGTTGGAGAGGTTATACATGCAAAGAGGGCAGGCAGTAATCAGGCACTCTGCACCGTTTTCCTTTGCGCTCGTAACAATATTGGCTACTTTTGATTTTGCGAGGTCTTTATTTTCCAGGGTAATGTACCCGCCGCAGCACTCATTTCTGTACGGATATACTACCGGCTCAGCACCGATTGCTCTGATGAAATCCTCGATAATGGTAGGATTCTCAGGATTGTCAAACTGAAGGGTCTTGCTCGGACGAAGAAGCAGGCAGCCATAGTAAGCACCAATCTTACGTCCTGTCAAAGGATTCTTTACAGCCTCCTTCAACTTATCAAAGCCGACAACGTCGCGCAGCATCTCAAGGTAGTGGATAACCTTGGTCTCGCCGGCATACGGCTCTTCCAAAGCGAGATAAGAATTTGCCCTGCTGCGAATCGTCTCGTCATTTGCCATATCGTTGTTGACACGCTTCAAAACGTGATGGCAGGCGGAGCAAAGAGTCAGCAGATCCTGATTCTTCTCTTTTGCAGCTGCAAGAGCCCGTACAGACGAAAGCTTCGGCGCAGTTTCATTCTTTCCCATAGGGTATACACCGCCGCAGCACTGCCATTCGGGAAGCTCTTCCATGATAATTCCAAGAGCTTCGGCAGCCTTTCTGGCGCCCTTATCCAGGTCTTTTGCTTTGGTTTTTAATGTACATCCCGGATAATAACTGAAAACCATAAATATTATCTCCTTATCTGCCCTACGGGCGTATTTTAGACCATCTGTTCCGGATGGAATACTTCATCGAAACGTTCCTCGGTAAGGAATCCAAGTGCAACACATGCTTCCTTAAGGGAAATGTTTTCTTTGTAAGCTTTCTTTGCAGTCTTCGCTGCATTCTCATAACCGATGTAAGGATTGAGAGCGGTTACAAGCATCAGGGAGTTGTAGAGATTGTACTCCATCTTCTCCTTGTTTGCGCGAATACCGGCAACACAGTTGTTATTGAAGGAAACAATCGCCTCGGAAAGCAGCCGAACGGACTGCAGGAAGTTGTATGCACAAACAGGCATAAATACGTTCAGCTCGAAATTTCCCTGGCTTGCCGCCATACCGACTGCAACATCGTTGCCCATAACCTGAACGGCTACCATGGTAACAGCTTCGCACTGGGTCGGGTTAACCTTACCCGGCATGATGGAGGAGCCCGGCTCATTCTCAGGAATGAAGATCTCACCAAGACCGTCTCTCGGACCGCTTGCCAGCCAGCGAATATCGTTCGCAATCTTCATAAGGTCTGCTGCCAAAGCCTTAAGCGCACCGTGTGCAAATACAAGCTCATCCTTGGAAGTCAGTGCATGGAACTTGTTTCCTGCGGTAGCAAAATCCTTACCGGTAATCCGGGAAACCGCCTCTGCAACCTTAACGTCAAAGCCCTTAGGAGCATTGAGTCCGGTACCTACCGCGGTACCGCCGAGTGCAAGCTCTTTCAGTACGGGAAGCGCGATGCCAAGCATCTGCTTATCTCTCTCAAGGCTGGTTCTCCATCCGCTGATTTCCTGAGAGAACTTAATCGGAGTAGCATCCTGCAAATGCGTACGGCCGCTCTTTACAATGCCCTCGTTTTCCTCTTCCAGACGTTTCAGGGTTCCTGCAAGCAAATCAATTGCCGGGAACAATTTGTCCTCGATACCGATAACCGCAGCGATGTGCATGGCGGTCGGGAACGTATCGTTGGAGGACTGGGACATATTGATGTCATCATTGGGATGCAGAAGCTTTGATCCGGCAATCTCGTTACCGCGGTTTGCGATAACTTCATTTGCATTCATGTTAGACTGGGTACCGCTGCCGGTCTGCCATACTACCAACGGGAAATGCTCATTCAGGCTGCCGCTCATTACTTCATCACAAGCTTGGGAGATTGCCGCCAGTTTCTCAGTGGTCATTTTCTCAGGCTTCAGCTGATTGTTGGCAATCGCTGCCGCCTTCTTCAGGACGCCGAAGGCATGGGTAATTTCCCGGGGCATGGTCTCGATGCCGACACCAATCAGGAAATTCTCATGGCTTCGCTCGGTCTGTGCTGCCCAATACTTGTCGGCAGGCACCTTGACCTCGCCCATGGAATCGTGTTCAATACGATACTCCATAAATTTTTTCATCCTTTCTATCAATCAAATGCAGCACCCCTCCGCGCAGGCAGGAGTACTGCACTCAGAATCAAATTCCGGCATTTGCGGGATTATAACTCCAAACCGTCGATAACGCTTCTAAGATTTGCAGCGCTCTTATGAAGCTTCTCAACTTCCTCATCGGAAAGCTTAAGATCGATATGACCCACAATACCGTCCTTGCCGACAATGGCAAGGGTACTGAGACATACGTCCTCAAGACCGTACTCACCGTGAAGCATGGTAGATACTGCCATAGGAGTATCCACTGCCTTCTGGAGGCACTGTGCAATATGGTTTACGGAAGCTGCGATTGCGTAGAAGGTTGCACCCTTTCTGCCGATAACGATACCGCCGGACTTCTTAACGAAATCCTCAACCTCATCTTTGTTAAGATCACGGAATTCGGTGTCCTTCTCGAAACGGATCATATCCTTGCAGCTGTCAATCGGAGCGCCTGCGATGTTTGCCAAAGACCAAACAGCGAAGGAAGAATCGCCGTGCTCACCGAAAATGTAAGCATTTACGCTGGTCTGGCAGACCTTGTAGATGTCGGCGATTTCCGCACAAAGTCTGCTGGTATCAAGAATGGTACCGGAACCGATAATCTTGTGCTCCGGAATACCGGATACCTTGTGGAATACATAAGTCATAACGTCAACCGGGTTGCTTACGATAATATAGGTTGCATTGGGGGCATACTTGGTAATCTTGCTCGCAATGTCCTTCATTACGTTAACATTAACCTGTGCCAGCTCAAGTCTGCTCTGTCCGGCCTTTCTCGGAATACCGGAGGTGATAATAACGATATCAGAATCTGCTGCTTCCGGATAATCTCCTGCTTTGATAGATACGGAACCCATGAACGGAGCGCCCTGGATCATATCCATAGCCTCGCCGAGTGCCTTCTCGTTATTGATATCAACGAGAACGATGTCATTTGCTGTTCCGGTTTGTGCCATCGTATAAGCGATTGTTGCGCCTACGCTACCTGCACCGATTACTGTGACTTTCATAGCAATACCTCTCTTTTTATTATTTGGGTTTTGTTTTGTCGCCTCTCCAACGGATGAGACGATCGGAAACCCGAACTTTCTCCGTTTAACGGCAAGCAGGGAAGAAAAGTTTGATTATTTTTTAACAAACTTTTGGAACCTATCCCCATCAGCGTAATTCTACCACATCAGCCTCTTTCTTGCAATCAACAATTCGACAAAAAAGTAAGAATTTTCGGTGGGAAAATTAGTAAAAAAATATTGCAAAAAAATATTGACAAATCATTTTCTGTAGTGTATATTATGATTCGTCTCTAAGACACAGCACTAAAACTTAGCAGACTATGCACGAGTGGCTCAGTGGTGGAGCATCGCCTTGCCAAGGCGAGGGCCGCGGGTTCGAATCCCGTCTCGTGCTCTTTACGGAAGTCGAAAGACTTCCGTTTTTGTTCCGGAGAGCAATATGCGGATTGCTGTAATGACGACGAACTGGTTTTATACCTGTCAAAGAGACTATGATAACTTTCCATTTGGAGCATAAACTATGAATAATACAAAAATAGATCTGAATCACTTATCCTTTGTAAGGGCAAAGAAGGCGAATATAAATATAATGCTTGATATAATCCGAAGATGCGTACTGGAAATCAATGCCTCCGACTATACGCAAAATCAGGTGAAAGACTTACTGAATAGTTTTACCGCAGATTGGTTGGAAAACATATTGGATACAAGGCATTACTATGAAGCTTGGTATAAAGGAAAAATAGTTGCCTGCGGAGGCGTCAGCAGGGATTACAGTCAAGAAAAACAATGTTACTTGACCGCTGTTTTTGTAAATCCCGATTTCTGTAAAAACGGCATAGGCAGAAAAATGCTGGAATTTCTTGAAAAGGACGAATGGTGTTTGGACAGCACATTGATTGAAGTTCCATCTTCCAAAAGCGCCCATAAATTCTATTACAAATGCGGATATTGTTATCGGGATTATCCGCCGGTTTTCAGAAACGGGACAACAATTATGTATAAAGAACGATAAAAATCCGGTTTACCGGGGAGATGGCAAAGCCTGCCGAACCGGTCAACCGGGATTTTCTTTTATCAAAGCGGATATTCGCAATCCGCTTCGCTGCTTGCTCATAACCTCA
>DLOO01000030.1:23712-25843 GCA_002479645.1 Lachnoclostridium sp. UBA7482
TTAGAAGCGGGAGACTTCCCTGTTTTGGTTAAATCTTAATTATTTTTTCAAAGTAACCTCAGCCCAGGTGGACGGGTTGTTATATGCGGAGTCGTTGGTTGCATTGAACTTCATAACGCTCTGACGCTGACCGTTTGCATTGGCATCGTTAATCTGTGCGTCGAAACCAATCACTCTTCCGGCCTCGCCGGGGGTAAGCAGCGGAATCTGGAACTCAACCACATATCCGCCCTTCTTCATGAACGCCTTCGCCTTGAATCCATCCTCTGTCGGAACAGACCCAAAAGAGATTTTACCCATGTAGCTGCAGCGGTACTGACCGCATGCATTGTCATAGTAGGTCTTCTTGCAGTTGTTCTGGTCAACAAACAACTCGACGGAATCCTGCTCGTACAGATTGGAATTGCTGTCGTTGAGTACCGGATCATCCACATCGACCAGAATATAGAAATTATTCTCGTCCCACATCAGCTGCATGGTACCGGTTGCTCCCTGCCATGCAAAGATTGCCTGGTTAATCTGATACTTCGGCGCCTTGTCCCAGCCGTCATCATCGGCAATCACGCCATTGATATTCGGGGTACCGTATACAGCTTCAATCTTCTTCGTCTCCACCTTCTCGCCTGCTGTATCGAGCGCGGCGTAAAGCTCCGGATTCATAACTGCATAGTAAGCCTCCTTCGGCTCCAGCATGCTGTTAAACAAAAGCGGTGCGGTTTCACTTCTCCAGCTGGTATTATCCTTATAACCCCAGAAGGTTACACGTTCAATATAATCCGCATATTCCTTGTAAAGCTTAAAAAGATTCCCATAGAAAATCGCCTGCTTCATTTCCTGTTCCTTGTTCGGCTTTCCGGTGGTAAGACCCTGAACACCGACATCCAGCTCGGATACGCTGAGCTTGATACCCTCAATTTGGGAGAACATCTCAAGACTGTGTGCTACGTTGCCGATGGAAGTACCGGTAGTATAATGTCCCTGCATACCAAGACCGTCAACCGGAATACCACGGGAACGAAGGTCTGCAACCATTGCCGCTGCAATTTCAGCCTTATTCGGATCATCGAGATTGTAGTCATTGTAGTAAAGGAGTGCATCCGGCGCCGCTTCCCTTGCAAAGGTAAATGCAAGCTCTATGTAGTCAGTTCCGATAGACTTCGTCCACTGGGTTTCACGAAGGCAGCGGGTCCAGTCTCCGTTTGCCGGAAGCTTTGCGCCGTCTTTGATGGCCTCGTTTACAACGTCCCAGGAGTAAATCTGCCCCTTTAATTCCCCGGCAACACCAAAGATATGATCCTTCAGCTGCTGAATCGCTACCTCACGGTCATCGGTTTTACCCATCCAAGGCGCAGACTGCTGATGCCATGCAAGAACATGTCCGTGAATGGTAATATTGTTAAGTTCCCCAAACTGAATCATCTTCTTACCTTCACCCAAGGTAAATACGCCCTGTGTTCTCTGGGTTGCTTCGGGCTTCAGAATATTCTCCGGGGTCAACTGGTTATAATTCTGAAGGACAATCTTCTTGTCCATACCTGCGGTAACATTGTTTGTATAAATGGTACCAAGCATAAAGTAATCGGCATAAGCATCCTTCAATCCCTCGTACGGCATCTGATGAAGCTCCTCCTCGCTGATTTGCGGCTTCTGCTCTACGTCCTTGGTAGGCTCCGGGAACGGGGTAGGCGTTGCCTCCGGTGTTGCTTCCGCTGTCGGAGTTGCATGATTGACGTCAACTTTATCGTTGTCCTTTTCTCCGCAAGCAGCAGTTGAAACCACCAACAGCAAGGCCATGCCAAGACCAAGTGCTTTCTGTAATTTCTTTGATTTCATTTTTTCTCCCTTTCTGCGGTTACACACCCGCATTCCGAAAAGTATCCCTTTTCAGAACTCTCTTCCTATGGTATGATAAAATTGTAAGTTTCGCAAGATATTTTTTTATCCTTTCTTTGTGTTATATTTTCACCAAATCGAAAAATGAGGAGCGGACATGCTTTATTTAGCCTTTGCATTATATTATGAGGCAGCCCCCTGGATTCGGGCTTTCGCTGCCAAAAGAGAAGCTGCGTTTACAAAAGAACAGGTATTTACCAACCTGCATTTATATACCGAAGCGGCTGCCCCCGCCCCT
>DLOO01000030.1:25931-27155 GCA_002479645.1 Lachnoclostridium sp. UBA7482
AGCTTCCGCTGTCAGCCGCGTGTTGGCATGCTGTCCGCCTTCCGAGGGGGATCTGTTTGCCAATATCGGTTCCTGCGGCTGCCCGAACGGTTCTGTTTCCGTAGGGCAGACCGTCATGATTCACCGACTGATCGAAGCCGCCTCCGGCAGGAATTTTTATCCGGACATGCTTTTTGTGCACTCGTTTCCCGAGGACAGCCTGACCACCGTTTCAACGCCGCAGCAGGAGACTTCCGTACCCGGAATGCTCTACGATATGGAGGGCGCCGCACTTTATCAGGCCGCACTCCCCTTCTTCTCGACAGACCGCATGTTCTTCCTTAAAACGGTGTCGGATTTCGGAGAGCTTGCCGACCTTTCTCCGAGCGACTTGCTGGAGCAGGCGATGGAGAATCTGCCTTCCATTCGGGAAACACTTGAGGGATTTGCCTCCGCACAGCGCCGCACACAGCGCTATTCGGAGGCTGAGGAAGCGGTTATCGAGGAATTCTGCACTCTTTTGTATGCCTCCGAAAGCATGCGTCAGGAGATTCGGCGCCTGATTACTTATTACGAGCTTGAGCGCGGCTATGCCATTGCTCTTTTGCAGGAGTTTATCGGTGAACATGGGCTGCGCGATAAACAATCGCCCCGTCTCCATTCGAGAAAGGAGGGAAAGGTTTACCTTGAACGATTCCGTAAAGCCTGTCTGCAGTAATGCCCTGCCCTTTTCCCACATATATGTAGAAACCGCTGCTCTTTGCCATCCGCGCACTGCGCAGATTTTAAGGCGATTCCCGAAAGCGCACGTCATCGAATGTCATGATTACAAGGAGATTTTCTCCCGCCCGCATCAGAATCCGCAGCGGCAGCGACCTGCGCAGGCATTGANNATTGATTCTCGCGGTCAGCAAACAGCCGGTGATTCATCCGGGCGCCGCCGTGTGCCAGAGCTTCGGCAACGAGCATTTTTACTATACCTCGAACGTGATGAACTGCATCTTTGACTGCGAATACTGCTACCTGCAGGGGATGTATCCCGGCAGCCATATGGTTGTCTTCGTCAACCTGGAGGATACCCTTTCGGAGGTCGGGCGTATGCTTTCCGAGCATCCGGTGTATATCAGCATCAGCTACGAT
Organism: Lachnoclostridium sp. UBA7482; assembly: GCA_002479645.1. Classification (GTDB taxonomy): domain Bacteria; phylum Bacillota; class Clostridia; order Lachnospirales; family Lachnospiraceae; genus ISDg. The sequence continues at coordinate 27,051 of DLOO01000030.1, forward strand.
ACGGATCTTCTCGCTATTGAGCCGATTACCGGCTTTCTCGACGCCTGGTGCCGCTTTGCCGCTGCGCACCCGGCGCTCTCCATTGAGATTCGTACCAAAGCCGCC
>DLOO01000030.1:27278-35639 GCA_002479645.1 Lachnoclostridium sp. UBA7482
GAGGGACGACGGGTTCGCCTCTGCTTCGACCCGATGCTTCTTGTACCCGACTGGCAGAATCTGTACCGCGACCTGTTTCGCGAAACCTTCTCGCTCCTGCCCGCAGAGCAGATTAACGACGTCAGCCTCGGGGTCTTCCGTATCGGTAAGGACTATCTGAAGACAATGCGCAGGAACCGTCCCTGCGGCATTACCTGCTATCCCTATGAGCTGACAGACGGCGTGTACCATTACGGCGCCGCCCGCTCCGGGGAAATGCTTTCCTTCGCAAGTGAGGAGCTGCAAAACTACCTTCCCATGGAAAAGCTTTTTCTGTTTGAATTTTAGAAAGGAGCCTATATGATTTCCGAACAATCTTCCACCCCGGTTGCTCTGGTAACCGGCGCCTCCTCCGGAATCGGTCTTGCCATTACGAAACGACTGCTTTCCGAAGGATACGAGGTCTACGGCATCGGCAGGGATTTTACGACTGCCCGCTGGAATATTTCGAGCGGTGATTCCGCCGTGAAGTTTCATCCGATTGTCCTTGATTTATCCAGACCGCAATGTCTTGCGGACGCCTTACGCGGCTACCCGCTTTCGCACCGCCTGACACTGCTTGTCAACTGTGCCGGCGCAGCATATTACGGACCGCACGAGGAACTCTCCCCGACCAAAATCCACGAAATGGTTTCCGTCAATCTGGAGGCTCCCCTCGTACTTATCAACCTTTTCCTGCGCACCCTCAAGGAAACAAACGGAACGATTGTCAATGTAAGCTCGGTTACTGCGCATTCTGCCAACAACACTTACGGCTGTGCCTACGGCGCTACCAAGGCAGCGCTCACAAGCTTCGGCCGCAGTCTCTTTGAGGAATGCAGAAAATCCGGCATCCGGGTTGTGACGCTTCAGCCGGATCTAACCGATACCGGCCTATACCGCAATGCCGACTTTACTCCTGCACCGGAGGACGATGCGCATCTGCTCGCGGAGGATACCGCGGATGCGCTCTCCTATATTCTGAGCCTGCGAAAGGACGTTGTGATTACGGAAACGACCATCCGCCCGCAGCGAAACCGAATCGTAAAAAAAGCCAAATAACCTTTTCTCTACCACATACGGTAATTGCCGGACAGAGCAAGCATCGCAAACATATACAGGAAGTTATCGTAATATCTGCGGTCGCCGAGACGCATCGGAGTGTCCCAAAACTTCTGTACACATGCCTTTGCCCAAGGGCCGTTGGACGCAAGGGAGGCCTGCGCATTGGTCGCAATCATAGCAATCGGATGCAGCGCCATCTCGTCTTCAACGGTTCCGTCAATCCGGTAAACGCGGTCCGGGCAGTCTGCTACCGTCTCACAGAAGAACTTCTGATGCTTTGCCGCAATCTCCTGCTGCCACGGGTCGGCGCCGAACCACTCCCAATCAAGACCGATGTTCGCAATGGTACGGTAAGCGTCGCTGTAGTAATGCCAGTGGTTCCCCCACTCACCTTCCATACGAACGGGGGTTCCGTCGTAGTTTGCATATTCTGCGCAAAGACCGGTCCGGGGATGGCAGGCCTTGTGCAGATACTCACGGCTCACCTTGGCCGCTTCGATAAAATACTCTCTGTCCGCCTCGTTTCCATACCTCGCATAGAGCTCATAGAAATGCGGCAGGTGGTACGACGGGTCGGAGAAATTCACGCAGGTAATAAAGCGGATAATCTTGTTGGAAGGATCAAACATCGCCTCGCCCTTGCCGTCATCCTCCTTATGTACCATCTCGTGGAGAATCTCCTTGGCATAACGAGAATATTCAAAAATCCCCTCGCCGTCTCCCCAGCGGTGTGAAGCAAAAATCAAATCCAGCGCAAAAAATTCCTCGCCGTCCGGCGCAGGTCCCTCGGAATTCTTCGTTCCGTCCAGACCGCAGGACCAGCAGAAATAACCGCTGTTGTAATAGCTCTTATCAAGATACATATAGGTCATGGTCCATTTCCAGAGACGGTCAAACAAATCCTTACGGTTCATCTGTACCGCAACCATCATCGCATAGGACATACCCTCGGTACGCACGTCATGGTTACCGGTATCGGTGACATACCCCATATCGTCGCCCACTTCATGGTAAATTCTTTCTGCATCGCTTCCGTAGAAAAGAGTCCGGAAAGTGCTCTCCACTCTCTCGGAAATCTCCTCCTCCGTAAGTCCCAATTCCAAAAACATATTCCGGTATTTGCCGGTTTCGTATGCACTCATGTGATTTCCTCCCGATGGTAAATAATAAAATACCTTTTCTACATTTTACCCATAAGCATTGTTCCGTGCAATTCTTTTTTGTCCCGCAAACAAAAGACCGCAAGAATTAAGGACAACCGCAAAAACAGAGAGGCAGCNNACCGCCTCTCTCCTCTTCGCATTCTTCCGCTACGGAAGGTATTTCTCAATGTAGGAATAATAATTATGATTCAGAATACCGCGCGCAATATTCAGGCGCGTATTTACGATATTCTTAACCGTCGGAATGTAATTGTCCGGCAGTTCCGCATCCGCAAGCATCGTTACCTTCCCGCTGCCGGCATTGTACTTGCAGTAATCGGTAATAAAGCTGCCGTCCTTAAAGATAACCAGAGATGCCGCATCCGAGAAAATATCGCTTCCCGAATACAGTCTGGAATCATATGCAACTCCGAAAAGGTTGCAGAGCGTCGGGATAATATCCACACTGCTGCAATATTTGTCTACCTTTATCGGCTCCTTCATCGAACCGCTCCACAGAATCAGGTGGTTACGGTAAAGCTCAAAATTCTGCTCGACCCTGCCGCCCTCAAGCTCCTCAATCTGCTCCTGCGTCAGACCATACGGATAATGATCCGCCGACATAACAATCACCGTATTTTCCAGCTTACCGGCCTTTTCCAGTTCGGAAAGCAGGTACTCCATCGCACGGTCAAGCTCGATATTGCATGCTATATAGGCCTTTGCTTCTTCCGAATACGGCAAATCCTTCACCAGCTCCTTGTTCTTCGCCGACATGGAATTGTCCACAAACGTATACATCATATGACCGCTGACCGTCATGTAATACGCATGGAACTTCTCATCGTTAATATACTCGGGTACCGTTGCCTGCATCATATCAAGATCCGAGGCCGGCCAATGCTTCGGGATAACCAAACCGTTTCCGACCGCTTTGTAGTCGTAGCCCATGTTCGGGTGGGATTTGTTACGGCCGTAATACGTGTAGGTATTGTTATGGTAGGCTCTCGTGCTGTACCCAAGCTTTGAAAACACATGTCCGAAGCAAAGCGGCATCGCATTGTCCGACGACCGGCGGAAGCTGTTATTTTTCTTCAGGTCAGGCAGCAGCCCGGTGCACGCCACATACTCGCCGTCACTGGTACTGGTAATCCAGATAGGGGTATAAAAGTTTGTAAAATCAAAGCCCTCATGCACAAGCTTATACAGTGTCGGTGTCAAATCCTTATCCACCGCCCACGGGGAAAATGCCTCGCAGGTCATCATAATCAGATTATAATCCTTGAACATACCGGTGTAGGCATTTTTGTTTGTCGGAATTGACTGACTCATATACTCATGAATCTTTTTGATGTTTTCGTTCTTTTCCTGCTTTGCCAGCTCCGCAAAATCAATCGGCAGCTGATTCGGCGACGTGTCAATCGGCGTCGGGGTAGGCGTCGGCGTATGCTCCGGCGCATGTGTCACATCCGCCCCTGTCGGCTTTGCTGTATCCGTCGGTTTTTGAAGTCCCATCGACGGCAGTTCCACATAATCGGTGTCGCCCCCGAGGTCTTCCTTATAGGTGATATTTGCCTTCAAATCCTCAGCGAATCCCACCAGCACGCCGAACTGCTTTACGCCCCGGTCAATCTGCCACTCCTTACCGAACAATTCTCTAAGCCCCAGCTTTTCGTTCGCTGCGCTGCGAATTGTCACCATCGCGAGCGCATAGAAAAGAATTGCCAGACCGAGGGTACAAATCCGAATGCTTAGGTCAATCTGCTTCCTGCGAATACCCTTCCTGCACAGAAAAACAAATGCCGCAATGGGCAAAAGCATGAGAATCACAACCGGGATGGCCTTCCATACGCCCTGCAAACCCTCCCGCCAGAATTGGGTCGCATCGCCCGCATTTCCGGTCAGCATCCCCCACGTTAAGAAGGTTCTAAACAGCGTATAGTAAACTGCCTGTACAACAAACAACAGCGTCCCTAACGTCAGGCTGATCCAAACCAGAATTTTGTAACCTCTGCTGCGCAGAAAACCGCTTACAAAGGACATGAGGAATCCAAACGCCAGTGCAAAGCACACCGGCAGTACAACACCCTTACCGAACTCGCGACAGACAAAAATATGAAACATAATTTCCATCCATACAAAGGATACCGGCAGCACAAGCTGTCGGATAACCTCATGCCGTAAGGTTCCTCTCTTTTTTCGTTTCTTACTCTCCGTACCCATGATTTCCTTTCATCCGCCGACTTCCATGTTCTGCTGAATCTCTACTTTTACTTCCTTGATTTCTGCTTCGTCATCTCTGCCGGTTCGGAACGGCGCCACCGGAATACCGTTCCTGCCGTACAGGTTGACGTCGCCGTAGTTTGTCCACAGATAGCGCACATAGCAGGGCTTCTCCACCTGCTCTGCCGTCACCGCAATCCGCTCGCCGGCAATCGTTGCCACGGCCGGGACAAACTGCTTGTCCTCGCCGGCAATCTCAAAGCCGACCGGAGTTTCTCCGCGAAAGGTAAAACCATCCTGCGCATAGTCAAATGCCAGCTCGACCTCCCTGCCGTTTACCACATAATCACGGTAAATCGGCCCCATATACTCCGTTTCCTTTGCCATGCCGTAAACCTGTCCCAGTGCCTGCAATACAAGACGGTGTGCAACCGGGCGCTTGTCCTTCGGATGAATCTCATTAAAGTCGCCGCTGTCAATCGCTACTGCAATGCCGGTTCCCTTAATCGTCCTGTATACATCCATCTGCGCCTCACGAATCAAACACCAATGCTTATAATCCGGGTCGGCGGCATAACGGTGCATCGGGAGCTGTACAAACATAAACGGCAGCACCGGTTCGAGAAAATCCCTTCGCCACTGTGCCATCATGCGGGTAAACAACGCGGCATAGGTTCTCGGACGATGGTCATCCGACTCGCCCTGGTAGAAAATCACGCCCCGCAGCGTATAGGGAGCCACACGTTTCAGCATACACTCGTAAAGTCCTGCCGGACGCAGCGGATTTCTCGCATTTAACGGTCCGGGCCACTGACAGGGTCCGATTTTTTCCTGCAAATCGTTCCAGCTGATGGTCGGGTTCACTGCGTAAATTTCAGCGGATTTGGCTTCCCACTCTTTATGATACTCCTCGTAGGCCTCATACTCCGCAACCTGCTCCTCAATACTCTTACCGATATTCTTCTCTTCAAATTCCGTCCAATACACGGAAATGCTGTTATCCTCGAGAAGGCTTTCCCTGCTCATCCAGTGGGACGCGCTGGTACCGCCCCAATTACAGCCAATCAGACCGACGGTAACGCCCAGACGCTCCGAAAGCTCCTTGCCGAACAAATAGCCGACGCCGGACCAGCAGGCGGCATCCTGCTCACTGAATTCCTTCCAGACCATCATCTTCTCGGTTCGGTAGAAATCCTCATTCAGGAAGCCCTTCTTCTGGGTATAATAAAAACGCACCTTCGGCTTTGAGGCATCTTTCAGGAATGCCTGTCCTTCCTTGATGTTTTGCAGCTCCATCTCCATGTTGGACTGTCCGCCGCAAAGCCATACCTCGCCGATTGCAACGTTGCTCATCCTCTTCTCGAAAGTTCCGGCTCTGACAACAACCTCAGCAGCATCGCACGCTTTCTGAGGCGGCAGTTCCAACATCCATTTGCCGTTTTTTACCGCTGTTTCCCCACAAATTTCCGCCATCATCGGCAGGCGCAAAGTGACGGTCACGTTCTGACCATCTTCTCCTTCGCCGAAGATGCGAATCTTCTTCTCTCTCTGCAATACCATATTGCTGCTGAATACTGCGGCTACGCTGAATTCTCTCATGGGAACCTCCCTTATTCTATTACGCAATAAAAGTGCTGTCGCACAGGCCGTGACAGGTAACAGGGCGTACCCGAAGGTTCGCCCTGCATTTTACCTTACTCTTATTTATTATACTCCCAACTGTCAATAAAGTACAGTCTTTCTATCTCGGTTGCCTCACAAAAAACCGTGATATCGTCACCACTCCGAATAAGAATCAGACTTTCGTCCGAATTCAGATAACCCTTGTACACTTCCCCATCCGTCGAGGTAATGTAAATGGTCGGAAGGTTATCTACGGTAATCAGACGAACCTCCGAAACCGTAATGTTTTTCTTGACTCCGTCCGGATTTTCCACATTGACCTGATTGCTTCGCAGAAGCTTCTTGTATGCGGCAAATGCCTCCACCTGCGTTTCCCCGGTTGCTACGATACCGTAGTTTTCGACATTTACCAGTGCGTACAGTTTCACAAGTCCGCCGGTATCCTTAAGAACCATAATATAGGTTGCCTGACCGTTCACGTTAATCAGAGCCGGGAAGGATGCGGTGTAGCCCTTTTCCTGCACTTCGCCTTCCGCCGCTCCCATGGCGGAATATTCCTCCGCGCCGACAACCGGGTAGAATTTGTATTCGCCGGTACGGGCATTGGTGATAATGAAGCCGACATTACTTTCATCTGCGGTAACGCTGGTTACGCCGGTGAAATACCATACGTCGTCGCCGATAACGATATAACCGTAATCATCGGTTGCCATTTTACAGTTCTTGTTGCCGATTACACTGTTCCAGAAACCGCCGGACAGGGTACCCTGCCAGTTGTATTTCTCCATGGCCAGCTCACCGTCGTATACGATATCCACCCAGGCGGGAACATCCTTCACATCGTAGAGTTTGGAAGAACCGTCGCAGGGATTGAAAATAATAACCTCGCTGACATCCATTGCACCGAACAGCGCAATCTTCGGACTTAAGCAGGACACAATATAGTAAGGATTGCCTTCCTCATCAATTTCAAAATAGTAGCTGCCAAAAATCTTAGTCGGATAGCTGAAACGAAGCTTGCGCTCCAGGTTGTCTCCCAAATAACCGCTTGCGACATACTTGAGAGGCTTCTCGAGTTTCTGATAAGCTGCGGTATTGTTTACCGGGTCAACAATTACATAGCCGGGAACACCATCGCTCCTGTTGTTCATCCATTTGAAGAAATCATCATATTCAAGGTTTGCTACCTTTTTCGGACGGTTCTGATAATTTATCTGCGTATAGTTGTCGTTGATGCTGTACTGGGAGACCAGCTCCGACAGGGAACCGAGCGTACGATTGCCGATGATTCTTGCGGAATCGGTATCCATCAGCGCAATGTTGGTAACATTGGTTGTCTCCGGCATATCATCCTCAAATGCCGCCGTCTCGGTATGGATTACCGATGCATAGCCCTTTGCATGAAACAACGTTGCGGAGAAAATTCCGCCGCATACCAGAATCAGCAGAAACACCGCCGATACGATAATTCCTACGGAAATACTCTTATCAAAATACATTGATTTTCTCTTCATCATCGCCGCATTCGAGATGCTCTGTGCCAGCGAAAAAACAATCCCGAGTATAATCCAGTAGAAATAAAATCCAACGCTGTGAAAATTCATTGCCGGAAGCGCAATATAATAAATCACAAATCCGATAACTGCCGTGACTGCCAACGCAATTAACATACTTGTTACTTTACTCTTTTTCATAGTCCTCTCACTCATCCTTTTCCTGTAATCGCGGCGATTCCTTTCGGACGCCTTCGTCGGTAAACGTCTTTTTGAGCGCCGTTTCCGTCGGAATGCTTGAAATAATTATTACCATACACTCAGCAAGGCAAATTCCCAATCCCACAAAGCTTATCACATTGTCGCTTTCCCCGCGGAAAGGAATCTGTACCAAAACGGTCGGCAGCAGCATAAGCCAGCCGACGTACCACCAGCGTTTGCCGCAATTCTCATGTGCAAATTTCCAGGTATCCATATTGATTTGCGAGCGCCTGGTTCGATAGCCGATAAACGGGTTAATGCTCTTTGGCGTATGCTTCCACATAAACCAGCCGCCGAGAATCATCAGCACCGAATAGAGCATATTACACGCAAACATAAACCACCAAAACTTCATTCCATCCGCTCCTTTCTAAAGCTATTGCAGGGATTATATCACAGCCTTTGCGAAATGTCAATATTATTTACCTTTCTTTTTACTTTCTTTTTACTTCTTTTTTACTTATTTTCGCTTTCCCCATTATACCCGGCAGCCGCACTTTGCCCGGACGGTACAAAACAAAGAGTTTCGCTCGCGA
>DLOO01000019.1 GCA_002479645.1 Lachnoclostridium sp. UBA7482
GCTGGCGGCTGCCATGCTCGGCGGCTGCCTGCCGGCTGTGAAAAAGACGGAAAATCAGCAGCAGACCGGTGAGGCTTCTACTCCGGGAGAGACGCAGCAGGGAGGAACACTTCTTTATCGTGTGACCTCCGGCAAGCCCACTTCGGACGAGTATAACAAGGCTATGACGGTGCTTCAGAAGCGCGCGGAGGCATTTGGCGCGCAGTGCCGCGTGGAATGGAAGGACGACGAGCACATTGCGGTTACAGTATCTGCGATGCCGTCTGCCGATTTTGAACGTATGCAGAAGGTGCTGGAGGTCGCTCAGCCGTTTTACTACATTTACGGCTGCGGAGAAGACGGATACGAGAATATCCTGTCATGCGGAACCGATGAGCTTGGCAATATGACATTTACCCTCACCCGGTCTGTAGAAGAGATCCGGCAGGCAAATGCGGTGATTTTCGACGGAACCGACGTTATGCTTGCAGATGGCAATGGGACGCAGAGCGTGATGGGAAAAACAGCCTATACGGTTCAGCTGGTGCTGAGCTCCGCAGCTGCACTTCGGTTTGAGGCAGCAACGGAGGCTTGTGTTATTCAGCTTGGCATGAAGAAAAGACTCGCCGCCGTATTTTGCGGAGAAGTGCTCAGTGCACCGGAGATTGCCGTTAAGACGATTGGCGGCAGTGCAACCATTACCGGAATTCGTACACAGGAAGAAGCAAAGAGAATTGCTGCCGTGATTCAGGCAGGAAGCCTGCCGATTACGATTTCCCTTGAGGGGATGGAAAATTAAATTATACATAAAACGGAACAATATAAAAGGGCTCTTCGGACTGTGCCGATGCAGGATTGGTAACTGCAATGACACAGCCCGGGAGTCTTTTTTCTTTGCTTACTCCGTGGTAAAAATCTGCGTAATCGGGGAATTCTTATCGAGAATCAATGTCTTGTTCTTATCCTTGAGGGAAAGCCTTGCAGCATCTAAGGAACGTACGAAGGAGTAGAATTCAGCCTTCTGTGCATCCGAATAAGCTTCCTGCAGGGTTGCCATGTAAGCCGCCTCGCCTTCCGCGATAATCACTTCAGCATTTTTCCGAGCCTCGGAGAGCATAATGGAAACGTTTTTATCAGTTTCGTTCTTGATAATCTGGGATTCGGATTCGCCCTCTGCGGTGTAGGTTGCGGCAATCTGGTTACGCTCGGAAATCATGCGTTCGTAAACGGCACCCTTGTTGTCGCTGGGGAGGTCAAGACGCTTGGTTTCAACGGAAACAAGCTCAATACCATACTGGGCGACGGAATCACCGATACCTGCCATGATGTTTTGGTTCAACTCGCCGTCTCGTGCCATGATAACCTGGGACTGACTCATCTTACCGATAACGCTCTTCATGGAGTTATAAACAGCCGTGTTGATACGTGCTTCTGCATTTACCAAAGAGCAGTTAAGGTTTTTGGCAAATTTCATCGGATCGGTGATACGCCACAATACGTAGATATCGGTAACCATGGTTTTCTTGTCCATCGTGATAACGTCGGAAGAAGCAATATCATAAATCTGAATGCTTCTCGGAATGCTGTCCGTATTTTCAATAATCGGAATCTTAAAGGTAATGCCGGATTCGGACTCGATACGGTCGATCTTACCAAAGCGCCGGATTAGTTTGTATTCGTCATCGTAAGTGATGGTAAAGGAGCCGAACAGTACGATGAGACCGATAACTGCAAGTAAAATAATAAAGGGAGTTTTCTTCTTTTTCATGGTATTTCCTCCTGAAATCAGTTGCTTTGACTGCCGGATTCCATCTTGAAATCGGAGAAGGAATCGAGAGGCAGGAGCTTCTGTACGGAACCGTTGCCGCCGTCAATGATAATGGTGAGGCCGGGGAGAATGTCCTCCATAGCCTCGAAGAACATACGGCGCTTGGTGACTTCCGGGAACTTTATGTACTCGTCATACATGGCATTGAAACGTGCGACCTGACCGAGCGCTTCATTGATACGCTGTTCCTTCTGTGCCTGTGCATTCTGGAGAATACGGTCGACATTGGCGGATGCGGCGGGAAGCTGCTCGTTTTTGTACTTGTTCGCATTGTTGATAGCAGTTTCCTTTTCCTGCTTTGCGGTTTCTACAGCCTTAAATGCACGCTTGACCTCTTCGGTCGGAGGCTCGGCGTCCTGCATGGTAATATTTACAAGATAGATACCAAGGTCATGCTGTTCCAGCTGGGTGGAAATCATGGTTTTAATCTTGGACTGAATCTCGGACTTTCCGGTGGTCAATACCTCGTCAACCGGGGTGTTGCCGATAACGGTGCGTATACAGCTCTGGACGATGTTCTTCAGGATGACAACCGGGTCGCTGGAAGCATACAGCGCCTTAATCGGGTCGGACACCTGATATTCAATATAGAAGTCTACGTTGATGAAATTGTAGTCGGAAGTAATCATTAACGACTCGCTCTCAACGGAGATGTCGGTTGACTCAATATAACCCATGGCGAAGCCCTGAATCGTGGTGTCAACCTTGCGAACCTTCTGAATAAAAGGAATCTTAAAATGCAAACCGGATTCGGATACGGTAGCTGCATTACCGAAGGTCAGCAGAACTGCCTGCTCCTGTTCTTTGACGGTGTAAAATGCATTCAGCAGCGTAATCAGTGCTGCGATTACAATGATAACCGTGATGATACCGCGCCGCATGTTTTTATTGGAAACCGGCAGATTCGGCATCTCGAAGACTACATCTTGTCTCATATTTATCCTCATTTCTGCACACAGACATTTCGGGGACCTTGGCAATGTGTGCGTCTTGAAAGGTCCGGGACCGGGGAGGGCGGTCAAATGCTCCCTGTCCGATTCTTTTGTTCGGATTGGATGTATTGTAGCACAATGGAAGGTAAATGTCAATTACCTTTTTGCGGTTTCTGAGGACATCTGCCGGATTTCCTCCAAAAATCGGCTTTCCTTCATATCCTTGCCGTTTCGTTTCTTAACGGAAAGCAATGTCAGGCTCTCCCCGGCGCGCGTCATAGCGACATACAGGAGGCGTCGTTCTTCGCAGACCTGCTCCGGAAGAAGGCATTTTAGATGTGGTACGACGGTCTCATTGCAGTCGAGCAGAAATACATGAGGAAACTCCAGACCCTTGCTGCCGTGAAAGGTCATGAGGCTGACTGCGGCGTCCGTGGGAGCTTGGCCGGAGTTCTGCTCTTTGTAGTGGGACTGTACCTCGCGCGTATGGGTAAGGAAGTCCTCGATGGTGTTAAAATTCCGGGACTGCTCCAGAAGCTCCGCCATCAGCTCGAGAGCGTCTGCCGGATTACTGAGTGTCTCGCTCAGATGTTTCTCGTACCCGACGATTTTGCAGATATAATGAATGGCGGCGTAGGGGTTCATTTTGGAAAGCATTGCAAGGTCGTACCGCAGACGCTGCACGCGCTCGGCGACATACGCCTTGTTCTGTGAGAGGTAGTAGGCCTGCACCTTATCCAGATTGACCATCGGTGTGTCAAATGCTTTCCGTTCGAGGTAGCGTACCGGCCTGTTGGCAATCTGGAGCAGGTCGGAGCGCTGCAGCGTACCGGCTGCGAGGCGCAGATAGGCGAGTACGGGAAGAATATGGATGTTCTCGGAGAGGCAGGGGACGGTTCCTCGGAGGGAGTAGGGAATGTTTGCCCGGCGCAGGGCGTCAATGAGACTGCGGGGCTGACGGTTGGTGCGGTAGAGAACCGCGATTTTGTCCGGGGAAATGCCGGATTTGCGAAGGGTGAGTATTTGGCTGACGATATAATTGCTTTCCTCGGCACAGTCGGCGAGCGTCTGGAAATGAACCGGGGAACCATCGGGCTTGGCGGCAGCGAGCTCCTTATGGTAGCGCTGCCCGTTGTGGGAAATCAGACGGAGAGCCGCAGCAACAATGGATGGCGTGGAGCGGTAGTTGGTTCCGAGAAGAATTGTCCCTGCACCGGGGTAATCCTTTGGAAATTGCAGCATAATCTCGGGTCTTGAGCCGCGGAAGCCGTAGATGGACTGGTCGTCATCGCCTACGATAAAGAGGTTGTTCTGCGGGGCGGCTAACATGCGGACAATTTCATATTGGAGGCGATTGATGTCCTGAAATTCGTCAATCAGAATATAACGGTAGCGGTTCTGCCAAAGGGAAAGAATCTCGGGACGGGCTTGCAGAAGTGACAGGGTTTCCGAAAGCATGTCCTCAAAATCAACCTTACGGCGCGAACGCAGGGCGGCATTGTAGGCTCGGTATGCGGCGAAGAAGGTTGGGGCGTCGCAGCTTTTGGGCAGATATTGTTTTTGGATTTCGGGTGATTCGGCAGAGTAATTGCCTTTACAAAGGATGATTTCCTGACGGATAGTTTGCACAAGCTCGGGTTCTTCGGACAGAGAGGGACTGAGTTTGCGAAGAATCTCGGTAAGAAGTTTAACGGCTTCGGAATCTTTGATAATATTGTCGGCTTTGTAGTTGTATGCGTATCGTAAAATTTGGAAGAATACGGCATGAAATGTGCCGAAGGTTACAGCGGAATAGGACGAGCCGGTAAGAAGTCGGAAGCGCTCCTGCATCTCGGCGGCGGCAGCTTTTGTAAAAGTGATTACAAGAATTTGTTCGGGAGGGATACCCTGCCGGTCAATCAGGTGCCGCACCCGGCCGGTAATGACGGTTGTTTTACCGGAGCCGGGGCCTGCCAACACCAGCATGGGTCCCTCCCCATGGCAGACGGCCTCTGCCTGGGCGGGACTTAAATTCATATGGGTTATCGGGAGAGTCTTCTGAGACCGATACGGATACGGTTCAGACTCTCTTCCTTTCCTAAGATGTTCATAATTTCATAGGCGCCGCCCGGAGTGTTCTGCTTGCCGGATACAGCAATACGGAGCGGCCACAGGCACATGCCGTTCTTGATGTCTTTCTCAGCAACGTAGTCCATGCAGACCTTCTCGATCGCGGGGATGGAATAATCGTCGAGTGCCTCGAAGCGGGGAAGAAGATCGAGAAGTACATTCATGGAAATGTTGGCGTCGGTCTTCATCTTCTTGTGGGTATAAATCGCAAGGTCATAGTCCGGGATCTCATCAAAGAAATCAATCTTCTCAGCGATATCCGGGAATACCTCGATACGGCTCTTTACGAGGTCCGCAATCAGTTTCCAGTCATAATCTTTGGTAACAACAGCCTTGATGTAAGGCTCAGCCAGGGAGTAGTAACGCTCGCTGTCCATGGCTTTGATATACTCGCCGTTCATCCAACGAAGCTTGGTCATATCAAAAACAGCCGGGGATTTGCTGATGTGCGTATAGTCAAATTCTTCAATCAGCTGGTCAAGGGTGAACAACTCGTTGTTGGATGCAGGGCTCCAGCCAAGCAAAGCGATGAAGTTAACAATTGCCTCGGAAACAAAGCCCTGTTCAATCAAATCCTCGAAAGAGGAGTGACCGCTTCTCTTGGCAAGCTTCTGATGCTCCTCGTTGGTAATCAGCGGGCAGTGAACGTAAATCGGCTCATCCCAGCCAAATGCCTGATACAGACGGGTGTACTTCGGGGTAGAGGAAAGATACTCATTTCCGCGAACGACGTGCGTAATCTGCATCAAATGGTCATCAATCACATTGGCGAAGTTGTAGGTCGGATAACCGTCGCTCTTAATGAGAATCATATCATCGAGTTCTTCATTATTCACAGTAATCTCGCCGTAAATGGCGTCGGTAAACGTGGTTGTTCCCGTGGCGGGGATGTTCTGGCGGATGACATAAGGGATGCCGGCTGCAAGATTTGCCTCGATTTCCTCCTTGGAAAGATAGAGACAATGCTTGTCGTACTTGGTGATTTCCTTGCCGCTTTCGCTTTCTGCAACAACGCTCTTCAGACTCTCGAGACGTTCCTTTGTGCAGAAGCAGTAATAAGCTTCGCCTTTTTCTATCAGCTGCTTCGCATACTCCAGATAAATACCGCTTGCCATGCGCTCGCTCTGCACATAGGGACCGAAGCCCTTGTCCTTATCGGGTCCTTCGTCGTGAATCAGTCCGGTTTCGGCGAGAGTGCGGTAAATGATGTCAACGGCGCCTTCCACATAACGTTCCTGGTCGGTATCCTCAATTCTCAAAATAAAATCGCCGCCCTCATGCTTGGCAATCAAAAACTCATAGAGGGCGGTACGTAAATTTCCTACATGCATACGGCCGGTCGGACTCGGCGCATAGCGGGTACGGATTTTCATAGTAACCTCCATTTCAATGCATTCGCGGACGCTTTGCCCCCGGAAATACGGCGCGAAAACAGAATGCATTTCCTATTATGATTAAGTAACATGTCCACTATATTGCATGGAGGTTTTTTTGTCAAGTTACCCGGGGCAGAATCCGTTTCGGAAATTTCAATTTCTTTATTAGATTTTTTTCTTCTCAGGTTGACACAGAACGAGAAATAATGCTATAATGTCGTCTATCGTCTGCCTAAAAACAGAAGATCGTGAGTTTATTTTGAAAAACTTTGTGCATATTCAAATTGGAGGCATAAAATAGATGGATGAACAGGTAGCAAATTTTGAGGCGAAACTTGGCGAACTTGTGAAGCTCGGAAATGAGAACAAGGGTGTTCTTGAGGTGGAACAGGTTATGCAGCATATGAAGGGGATTCTTCATACCGAGGTACAGTACGAAAAGGTTTATGAGTATCTTGAGGCGCACAATGTTTCGGTTCTTGCAAGTTTTGTTGACGATGAAGAGCCGGACGAGCAGGCGCTGCTGAATATGGACGATGAAACGAGCGCCCTCGTTGACGCGGAAGAGTTAAATGAAATGGCAAATGCCCTTTCCGATGACCCGGTTAAGCAGTATTTGCGTGAAATCGGCGGTTACGCCCTTTTGAGTGTAGATGAGGAAGTTGAACTGGCTACGCGAATCGGCGCCGGTGATACGGAGGCAAAGCGTATCCTGACCGAGTCGAACCTTCGTCTGGTTGTCAGCATCGCAAAGCGTTACGTCGGTCGTGGTCTTTCCTTCCTTGATTTGATTCAGGAGGGGAATCTCGGTCTGATTAAGGCGGTAGATAAGTTTGACCACACGAAGGGCTATAAGTTCAGCACCTATGCTACATGGTGGATTCGCCAGGCAATTACCCGTTCGATTGCGGATCAGTCCAGAACGATTCGTATTCCGGTTCATATGTCGGAGGTTATCAATAAGACCTATCGTGTCAGCCGTACCCTTCTTCAGGAACTTGGCCGCGAGCCCTCCGAGCAGGAGCTTGCGGATGCAATGAACATGCCGATTGAAAAGGTACGGGAGGTGCTGAAGGTCAGTGCAGATCCGATTTCCCTTGACACCCCGATTGGTGAAGAGGACGACAGCCATTTGGGCGACTTCATTAAAGACGAACATATGATGGGACCGGAGGAGGCGACTTCTTACCTGATGCTTCAGGAGCAGATTGAGAAGCTTCTTGATACCCTTACCGAAAGAGAGCGCCGCGTACTCAAGCTTCGTTTCGGTTTGGTTGACGGCCGCAGCCGTACCCTTGAGGAGGTTGGACGCGAGTTCAATGTAACCCGTGAGCGTATACGTCAGATTGAGGCGAAAGCACTCAGAAAGCTTCGTCATCCCAGCCGTGCCCGCATGTTGAAGGGTTACGACGTAGAATAAAGAAACATTTCGTGCTCCTGCCGATAAAGCGGGAGCACGTTTTTCCTTATGGAACAAAAACTCTTTTCAAAAAATGGAATAAATTGCTTGACTTTGGGAATTCTTCTCTGTATAATAGCAACTGCGCGCACAGATTGCGTTGTTTTTTGTGTGCCCGATTTTGGCAGTGATTCATTTCAAATAGATGTATTCTGCAACCGACAACCACGCTAAATTTAACAGGAGGTGAAAGCATGCCTACATTTAACCAGTTAGTAAGAAAAGGTCGTCAGACGATGGATAAGAAGTCCACTGCACCTGCTTTGCAGAAGGGTTTCAACTCTCTTAAGAAGAAGTCCATCGGAACATCTTCTCCTCAGAAGAGAGGTGTTTGTACCGCAGTAAGAACCGCAACTCCTAAGAAGCCTAACTCCGCTCTTAGAAAGATTGCCAGAGTTCGTCTCTCCAACGGTATTGAGGTAACAAGTTATATTCCGGGTGAAGGACATAACCTTCAGGAGCATAGCGTTGTACTTATCCGCGGCGGTAGAGTAAAGGACCTTCCCGGTACCCGTTACCACATCGTTCGTGGTACATTGGATACTGCCGGTGTTGCTAAGAGACGCCAGGCTCGTTCCAAGTATGGTGCTAAGAGACCGAAGGACGCTAAGAAGTAATTAAAAACAAGTAACCGTTCCGAATTTTAATTCGGAAAGACATCATTCCATTACTTTATAGAATGCAAGGCAGATTTCACTCACAGCTTGTCTGTGACAGTCGCAGGATTTGTGGTTGCGGTGCGCTGATAATAAATCTTCGAGCATGAACACAGTAATGTGAGTACCGTAGAATTAATCGCCGGAGAATTCCGGTAATAGTTAAGGAGGGAAGTAACGTGCCACGTAAAGGACATATTCAGAAAAGAGATGTTTTGGCAGATCCCGTTTACAACAGCAAGGTAGTTACCAAGTTGGTTAACAACATCATGCTGGATGGTAAGAAGGGAACTGCACAGAAAATCGTTTACGGCGCATTTGAGCAGGTTGCCGCTAAGAGCGGTAAGGACGCCATGGAAGTTTTTGAAGCTGCTATGGGGAATCTGATGCCTGTATTGGAAGTTAAGGCTCGCCGTATCGGTGGTGCCACATACCAGGTGCCGGTTGAGGTAAGACCTGAAAGAAGACAGGCTCTTGCACTTCGCTGGTTGACCATGTTCTCACGTAAGAGAAGCGAGAAGACCATGGTAGACAGACTTGCAAACGAAATTATCGATGCATCCAACAACACCGGTAATGCCGTTAAGAGAAAAGAAGACATGCATAAGATGGCTGACGCTAATAAGGCATTTGCACATTACCGTTGGTAATCGGCAACGACTAAATAAAGGAGGACAAATCCTTGGCTGGAAGAGAATACCCGCTTGAGAGAACAAGAAATATCGGTATCATGGCTCATATCGATGCCGGTAAGACAACTCTTACAGAGCGTATCCTGTATTATACAGGTGTTAACTACAAGATCGGTGATACTCATGAAGGTACTGCAACCATGGACTGGATGGAGCAGGAACAGGAAAGAGGTATTACCATTACTTCTGCCGCTACTACCTGCCATTGGACTCTTGAGGAGGACAATGCACCTAAGGCTGGAGAGCTCGAGCACAGAATCAATATTATTGATACTCCCGGACACGTAGACTTTACCGTTGAGGTAGAGCGTTCCCTGCGTGTACTCGATAGTGCTGTCGGTGTTTTCTGTGCAAAGGGCGGTGTTGAGCCTCAGTCCGAAACTGTATGGAGACAGGCAGATAAGTACAATGTACCCCGTATCGCATTTGTAAACAAAATGGATATTTCCGGTGCAAACTTTTACAACGTAATTGATATGATTCGGAGCCGTCTCGGTAAGAACCCGGTAGCTTTGCAGTTGCCGATCGGTAAGGAAGATACCTTCAAGGGTATTGTTGACCTTATGGAGATGAAGGCTTATATCTACACGGATGATAAGGGTGATAAGGTAGAAATTACCGATATCCCTGCGGATATGGTAGATGAAGCCGAAGAATGGCGCGAGAAGATGGTTGAGTCCATCTGCGAGACCGATGACGAATTGATCGAGCAGTACCTGGAGGGAGAGATTCCTGAAGTACCCGCACTTAAGAAAGCGCTTCGTAACGCAACCATTACGACGGAAATCATCCCTGTACTTTGCGGTTCCGCATACAGAAACAAGGGTGTTCAGAAGCTTTTGGATGCCGTTATCGAGTATTTGCCGGCTCCTACCGACATCCCGGATATCAACGGTGTTGATGAGGACGGCAATGATGTTACCAGAAAGTCTTCGGATGAAGAGCCTTTTGCTGCATTGGCATTCAAGATCATGGCTGACCCGTTCGTAGGTAAGCTTGCATTCTTCCGTGTGTACTCCGGTACCATGAACGCAGGTTCTTACGTACTCAACGCAACCAAGAACAAGAAGGAACGTGTTGGACGTATTCTTCAGATGCATGCGAATAAGAGACAGGAACTTGAGAAGGTTTATTCCGGTGATATCGCAGCAGCAGTTGGTTTCAAGTTCACCACTACCGGTGATACCATCTGCGATGAGAAGGCTCCCGTAATCCTTGAGTCTATGGAGTTCCCTGAACCCGTTATCGAGGTTGCTATCGAGCCTAAGACCAAGGCAGGTCAGGATAAGATGGGTGAGGCTCTTGCCAAGCTTGCAGAAGAAGATCCGACCTTCCGTGTATCTACCAACGAAGAAACCGGTCAGACCCTGATTGCAGGTATGGGCGAGCTTCATTTGGAGATTATCGTTGACCGTCTCCTTCGTGAGTTCAAGGTTGAGGCTAACGTAGGTGCTCCTCAGGTAGCATACAAAGAGACCATTACCAAGGAAGTTAACGTAGACAGCAAGTACAAGAAGCAGTCCGGTGGTAGCGGTCAGTACGGTCACTGTAAAGTTATCTTCACTCCTATGGATGTTAACGGAGAGAAGTTCTATGAATTCGAGAATACCACGGTAGGCGGTTCTATTCCTAAGGAATATATCCCCGCTGTAGACGCAGGTATTCAGGATGCTATGAAGGCCGGTATTCTGGGAGGATTCCCGGTACTCGGTATTCACGCAAACTGTTATGACGGTTCTTACCATGAAGTCGACTCTAACGAAATGGCATTCAAGATTGCCGGTTCTATGGCATTCAAGGACGCGATGAGAAAGGCGGATGCAATTCTCCTTGAGCCGATCATGCGTGTAGAGGTTACCGTTCCCGAAGATTACATGGGTGATGTTATCGGTGATATCAGCGCTCGTCGTGGTCGTATCGAGGGCTCTGAGGACATCAACGGTACCAAGTTGATTCGTGGTTTCGTTCCGTTGTCCGAGATGTTCGGTTATGCAACCACCCTTCGTTCCAAGACCCAGGGTCGTGGCGCATACTCCATGTTCTTCAGCACCTATGAACCCGTTCCGAAGAGCGTACAGGAGAAGGTTCTGAACAACAAGACTGCGAAGTAATTTTTAACCCGCAGGAAAACAAAAGATATATAAATTTCGCTTGAATTATTATTCATTATGAAATATAATGATATCATGCGAATTTAACTACAGAAATTCAATCAAAAATCAGGAGGAATTTTAACAATGGCAAAAGCAAAATTTGACAGAACTAAGCCGCATTGTAACATTGGTACCATTGGTCACGTTGACCATGGTAAAACTACTCTTACCGCAGCTATCACCAAGGTTTTGGCTGAGAGAGTAGCTGGTAACGAGAAGGTAGATTTCGAGAACATCGATAAGGCTCCGGAAGAGAGAGAGCGTGGTATTACCATTTCTACCGCACACGTTGAGTACCAGACTGAGAAGAGACATTACGCACACGTTGACTGCCCCGGTCATGCGGACTACGTTAAGAACATGATTACCGGTGCTGCTCAGATGGACGGCGCTATCCTTGTAGTAGCTGCTACCGATGGTGTTATGGCTCAGACCAAGGAGCACATCCTTCTTTCCCGTCAGGTAGGTGTACCTTACATCGTTGTATTCATGAACAAGTGTGATATGGTTGATGACCCTGAGCTTCTTGAGCTCGTAGAGATGGAAATTACCGAGCAGCTTGAGGAGTACGAGTTTACCGATTGCCCGATTATTAAGGGTTCCGCACTTCAGGCACTCAACGATCCCAGCGGTGAGTGGGGCGACAAGATCATGGAACTTATGGATACCGTTGATTCCACCGTTCCGGATCCTCAGAGAGAGACTGACAAGCCTTTCCTTATGCCTGTTGAGGACGTATTTACCATTACCGGTCGTGGTACCGTTGCTACCGGTAGAGTAGAGCGTGGTGTTCTTCACTTGAACGACGAAGTTGAAATCGTTGGTGTTAAGGAAGAGAACCGTAAGACCGTTGTTACCGGTATCGAAATGTTCCGTAAGCTTCTTGATGAGGCTCAGGCTGGTGATAACATTGGTGCACTCCTTCGTGGTGTTCAGAGAACGGATATCGTTAGAGGTCAGGTTATCTGTAAGCCCGGCAGTGTTAAGTGCCACAAGAAGTTTACCGCTCAGGTTTACGTATTGACTAAGGATGAAGGTGGTCGTCATACTCCTTTCTTCAACAACTATCGTCCTCAGTTCTATTTCAGAACTACCGACGTTACCGGTGTATGTAACCTTCCTGAAGGTGTTGAGATGTGTATGCCCGGCGATAACATCGAGATGAGCATCGAGCTTATTCATCCGATCGCTATGGAGCAGGGTCTTGGCTTCGCTATCCGTGAGGGTGGTCGTACCGTAGGTTCCGGTAAGGTAGCTACCATTATTGAGTAATTAGTAAAAAGCTAGATTTTATAAGGACTTCGAGCAGTTTGCCCGGAGTCCTTTTTTTGAGCATAATAAACTGCCCAATTCGTGCAAAGTTTTTTTGCGGATTTTTTGTTATAATCTTTTTCAGAAAGGGGGAAGTGAAATGCAGGAGCCAAGCAGCACAATGCAAAAACTGGTTGATTATATTGAACTGCACGCTTGTGAGAATCCGACGCTCTCGGAGCTATCCGCGCATGTCGGTTATTCACCTTACTACTGTTCCGAACAGTTTCACAGGCTTGCGGGTATCACGATCCGGGAGTATCTGTTGAAAAGGCGTCTCTCTATGGCTGCGATTGAATTGCGGGATACCGGTGTCCCAATCATTGATATTGCACTGAAATATAACTTTTCTGACCAGTCAACTTTTACGCGGGCTTTTAGAAACATTTACGGATGCGCACCGTCTGTGTATAGAAAGTATCCCCGGCCGCTGCCGCTTATCTGTAGAAAAGTGCTTCTGGAACCTTTCAAAAATATAGAAGGAGAATTTGATATGAGTAATCTTTCAAAACCATACACAAGAATAGAGTATATACCCGCGCACAAATATCTGGGCGTTTACAGAGAATCTGTCACGAAAGACGGGAGGATCTGGCCACAGCACGACTGCGACCTCGCCTGCGGCATCCTATCAAGCTTGAAGGATACCGACCTTGATGTGGTAGTCAACCGCTTTACCGCCGGCTGGACGGTGGAAAACAATTCACGCAGCTATTTCTTCGGAACAGGAGTGCCGCTTGATTACAACAAAGAAATTCCGGAGGGATTCGAGTTAAGAGGCGAATTTCCGGGAAGTTATTATATTGTCTTTTGCCACCAGCCTTTCGATTATCTCACGGAAAACACGGAAGTAATGAAGCGGGTAGAGGATTTGGCATGGAATTTCGATCCGAAAACCATCGGGTTTGAGTGGAACGAGGCCTGCCAGGATTACCAAAGACATTACCCCGAAGTACTGGGGTATCAGGTTCTAAGAGCAGTGAAGAAACTCAGATAGGGTATTTTACTCTCAAACGCCGGGGCTTTGGGAGAGAAGTATCCCCTCACAAAGCCCTATAAAATATCATTTGAATTTTTTTAACTGTAAGGGATATAATCCGCGTTGAAATGACCGGGTATCGGATGATGAACCAAGGGATTATGAGATGAATATATTTAACTTCTATTTAATCGTATATGCGAAGATGCAGAAAACATATCCGTGATAACACCATGAATACAAAAAAGCAGACGAATTGTTCTCGGATATAGGGGTTCAATCCCCCAATCAACGACAATTATCTGCTTCGATAATAGCATAGCATATTCTGCGCAAAATATCGAGCAAAAAATTACCCCAAATGCCATGATAATTATAGGAAAGACAAAAAATTTTGCATTTTTAGAAAATTCAATCGAATAATTTGTACACTTCCAATATCCCGCAGAAAAGCAATGGTAATTTCTGCGGGACATTGTTATACTGAAAGAGGACAGAACGTAATACATGCGATGCAGCTGCAAAGAGAGGGATTACTTATGGGGAAAATCAGTCTGTTACATCCTATGGCAGTCGAACCGGAATATCAGGTACTGCCGGAAGAAACGATGCACGATTTGGGATTGCAGGAACTCTGCGAAAAGGTTTCACAGAGCCGCCTTGAGCGCACGATTCTTGAACGCACAATTTCGAGGATTACCGGCAATGCAGAGGTAATTGCATATCGTCTGGATGTATTTGAGGATATTTTGAACGATCAGGATATGCGTGAGGAATTACAGGAGCTTCTGGATAAAGTGAATTTTATGAAGGAGTATGCAAGTTTCCAGAAGGAGCAGGACGGTTCCGGAATTTGGCAGTTAGTTCATCGTCTTCACGAAATGGATGAGTATATTCAGTGCATTGAAGAAATATATCATTGCCTCGATAAAGAAAATATTCGCTCCGAAGGATTGATTTCGCTGCGTAATTATGTGAAAAAGATTTACGATGAGGACGGATACGCTGCTCTGAAAAAAGACATTTCCGAGATGAAGGTTAAGACGGCGGATATTAAGAGTCTTACGCTCGGCGTAAACCTTAACAGCAGTTTGGAGCCAACCGCGCTCGGTGTTGTATCAATCAATAAAAAAGCATTTACCGGTTCGGGATTGCTCTCGAATCTGAGTGAATTTCTGGGGCGTGATCAGAAACAGAAGGATACCGAATGGAATGACAATTACCATTTCCATGCTGCGGATGGAGATAGTAAGGGAATGAAGGCGCCGGACGCCGTCTTTCATCCGAGTATGGCCGTTGTTCCGAATACCGGACAGGGAAATGACGTGGTGCAGTCTCTCAATACGGCAATGAGCAACCTTCTCATAAGTACGACCAAGCAATTAAAGGAAACAATGTCTAAGCATACCGCACTTCAGATTCGTACAATTGCGGAACTGATTCCGGAATTGTTGTTCTATGTGCGGTTTGCAGAGTACACGGAAGAGCTGCGCAGTAAGGGGTTCAGGCTTTCCAAGGCAGAGGTGCGCAACGACGATGCGAGAGTCATGGAGGCAGAGGAGCTTTACAATATCCGCCTGACCGCGCATGATGCCAATGAGGTTATCGGAAATTCGCTTGGATTTGATGATGAGAACCGTATCTACATCCTGACCGGCGCTAATCGCGGCGGTAAAACGACGATTACGCAGGCAGTCGGCCAGCTTTATGTACTGGCGCAGGCAGGGCTTTATGTTCCGGCGGAGAAATTCGTTTTTACGCCGGTTGACACGGTGCTGACGCATTTTCCGGCGGATGAAAATAAGACGCTCGACCTCGGACGGTTGGGAGAGGAGTCGAAGCGCTTCCGCGAAATATACCGGCTGGCTACGGGCAACAGTCTGTTCCTGTTAAATGAGTCATTTTCCACAACATCCTTTGAGGAGGGGTATTTTATTGCGCGTGATGTGGTAAAGGCGATTTCGCTTCTTGGGGCAAATACGATTTACAATACTCATATGCATAAGCTATCCATGGATGCGGAAGAGATTAACAGTGAGGGAAACGGGCACAATCTGGTAAGCGGTCTGATTGCCGAAACAGAGGAAGGAAAGCGTTCTTACCGAATCCGCAAGGGCGTCACGGAAGGCAATTCCTATGCAAGGGATATTGCCGCCAAATACGGTGTGACCTTCGAGCAGCTGTGCGTTTTTGACAGGAAGTAAGTTTCTCCGGCAACATCCGGTAACAGAACAGGCATAGATATCGAGGCGGAAGAATCGGGCAAAATCGTTGACTTAAATTGTAATCTTTGCTATACTTCACCTATGATGTGAAAATGCGTCTTGACGCAGGAATGTGAGGCAATTATGTTTGGACTTGGTTCGAATATTGGTATTGATTTGGGTACTGCCAATATTCTGGTATATATTAAAGGCAAGGGCGTTGTACTTGAGGAGCCCAGTGTCGTGGCTTATGACCGCGAAACCAACAAGATTAAAGCGATTGGCGAGGAGGCACGCCAGATGCTCGGACGTACTCCGGGCAATATTGTTGCGGTTCGTCCCCTGAAGCAGGGAGTTATTTCCGATTACTCTGTTACGGAACGAATGATTAAGTATTTTATCCAGAAAACAATCGGTAAGCGCAGATTCCGCAAGCCGATGGTAAGTATTTGTGTGCCCAGTAGTGCAACTGAGGTTGAGAAGAAGGCTGTGCAGGATGCAACCTATGAAGCCGGCGCACGCTATGTGCAGATTATCGAGGAGCCGATTGCAGCGGCAATTGGCGCCGGAATTGATATCAGTAAGCCGTGCGGCAATATGATTGTTGATATTGGCGGCGGTACCACGGATATCGCGGTAATGTCCTTGGGAGGTGCGGTTGTCAGCCATTCCGTAAAGGTTGCGGGCGACGATTTTGACGAGGCAATCGTTCGTTATATGCGTAAAAAGCATAATCTGATGATTGGTGAGCGTACCGCAGAGGAAATCAAGATTAAGATTGGCGCGTGCTATGCAAGACCGGAGACGCTTTCCATGGAAGTACGCGGACGTAACCTGGTTACCGGCTTGCCGAAGACCATTTCTCTTACTTCCGAGGAAACGGAAGAGGCTCTTCGCGAGGCAACGGGACAGATTATTGAGGCCATTCACACCGTGCTGGAATTGACGGCT
Organism: Lachnoclostridium sp. UBA7482; assembly: GCA_002479645.1. Taxonomy (GTDB): domain Bacteria; phylum Bacillota; class Clostridia; order Lachnospirales; family Lachnospiraceae; genus ISDg. The sequence continues at coordinate 16,630 of DLOO01000019.1, forward strand.
CCCGAGCTTGCGGCAGATATTGCTGACCGCGGAATCGTCCTCACGGGTGGTGGTTCGCTGCTTTACGGTCTGGAGGATTTGATTGAGGAAAAGACCGGGATCAATACGATGATTGCGGAGAATACGATGCGTTGTGTCGCAATCGGTACCGGCAAATACGTGGAGATGCTGAGCAGTCGCAAGAGACGAAATATGCTGTAATTTGGGACATACCCGGGGAGAAGGAATTTGGAACAACGGGAAGGTTATGTGGAAAAGATAGTTTATCGCAACACTGAGAATGGATATACTGTTCTCAGTTTGCTGTCTGCGGACGGAGATGAGGAAACGACCTGTGTAGGAAGTTTTCCTGTGATATCCGAAGGCGAATATGTACATGTGGAAGGCGATTTCATCACGCATGTAGTTTACGGAGAGCAGCTTCAGGTGAGCAGTTTTGAAGTACGCATTCCCAAGGATACGGTTGCGATGGAGCGCTACCTCGGAAGCGGAGCCATCAAGGGTGTCGGTGCGGCGCTTGCGGGCAGAATTGTACGTCGCTTTGGGGACAAGACGTTTGAAATCATTGAACAGGAGCCGGAACGACTCGCGGAGATTAAAGGTATCAGCATGCGTCTGGCTCGCGAAATATTTGAACAGTTCAGCGACAAACGGGCAATGCGCGATGCGATGATTTTTCTGCAGCGTTACGGGATTACTTCAACGCTTGCCGTGAAGATTTACCGCCGTTATGGGGAGAGTATGCAGCAGGTGCTGACGGACAATCCTTACCGTTTATCGGAAGATATCCATGGAATCGGATTCAAAATTGCAGATGAGATTGCCCGAAGAATCGGTATCGGAACCGATTCGGATTACCGCATCCGGGCGGGTATTTTGTATGCGCTTCAGCTGGGAAGCCAGTCGGGGCATGTGTATTTGCCGAAGGAAGNNCCGCTGACCTGCTTGGGGTACGCGAAGAGGATATTGAGCGGCATTTGGCGGATTTGGCGCTGGAACGGAAGCTGGTGATTAAGAATATTCCGATTTCCGGGGAAGCGGCCGAAACCCAGATTTACGCATCGTCCTATTATTATACTGAGCTTGCGGTCGCGCGTATGCTGTTTGACTTAAATGTACAGTATCCGATTCCCCCGGCGAGGATGCAGGAGAAAATTGATCGGATAGAAGGCGATCTGAAGATAACGCTTGACGATGTGCAGCGCAGCGCGCTCATAGAAGCGGGGCGATCCGGACTGTTTGTACTGACCGGCGGACCCGGTACCGGTAAGACGACGACTATCAATGCGATGATTCGTCTGTTTGAGGCAGAAGGCATGGAAATGATGCTTGCCGCACCGACGGGACGTGCGGCAAAGCGAATGACCGAAGCAACCGGAGTGGAGGCAAGGACAATTCACCGTCTCTTGGAGGTAACCATGACCTCGGATGAGGGCGGAGGCGGTTCTTTTGGACGCAATGAAGAAAATCCGCTTGAGACGGATGTTGTCATTATCGATGAGATGTCGATGGTAGACATTTTCCTGATGAATGCTCTTCTTAAGGCAATTCCGGTAGGCACCCGGCTGATTCTTGTCGGAGACAGCAACCAGCTCCCGAGTGTCGGCCCCGGCAACGTACTGAAGGATATTATGGAGAGCCGCGCATTTCCGGTCGTGACATTGACAAAGATTTTTCGTCAGGCGGAGGAGAGCGATATTATTGTAAATGCCCATAAGATTAACCGCGGGGAACAGATCCTTTTTAACAACAAGAGCAGGGATTTCTTTCTCCTGCGCAGAGATAATGCACAGGTTATTGTCAATGTAATGCTGCAGTTGATTTCGGAGAAACTGCCCGGATATGTTGGAGCGCAGCCGATGGATATTCAGGTGCTTACGCCGATGCGGAAGGGCGAACTCGGGGTGGAACGGCTGAACCGGATTTTGCAGGAGCGTCTGAATCCGCAGGACTCGAAGAAGATCGAATACGAATATCGCAATATGCTGTTCCGCGAGGGCGACAAGGTAATGCAGGTGAAAAACAATTATCAGCTTGCCTGGGAGGTGAGGAGCCGTTACGGAATCCCGACCGACGGGGGAACCGGAGTATTTAACGGGGATGTAGGTATTATTCGCGAGATTAACCGGTTTGCCGAGACAATGGAAATTCAATTTGATGATAATCATATCGTGGAGTATCCATTTGCGCAGCTCGATGAACTGGAACATGCGTACGCGATTACGATACATAAGTCCCAGGGCAGCGAATACCCGGCGGTTGTCATGCCGCTGTTGACCGGCCCGCGGATGTTATTTAACCGGAATCTGCTTTATACCGGCGTGACAAGAGCATCCCGATGTGTTACAATGATAGGGAGCGAGGAAACGATTCAACAGATGATTGCAAACGCGAACGAACAGAAGAGGCATACAGGATTGTGCGAGCGTATCCGTGAGATTACACGTATACAGGAAGAACAGTTTTGAAATACGAGGATTCTGCAGGATGATTAGTAACGTCGGGAAAGGAAGGGAATGAACATGAGAAAGACAGCATTGGTTGTTATGGCANNTCCAGCCGGTATGGGAAGCCGTTTTGGAGGCGGTATCAAGCAGTTGGAGCCGGTAGGACCGAACGGAGAAATTATTATGGATTACTCCATTTATGATGCAAAGAAGGCCGGGTTTGACAAGGTGGTTTTTATTATCCGTAAGGATTTGGAAAAGGATTTCCGTGAGATTATCGGCAATCGTATCGAAAAGCAGATTGAGGTTGAGTATGTATTCCAGGAGAAGGAGAACATCCCGGCAGGATACTCCGTTCCCGAAGGAAGAGACAAGCCCTGGGGAACCGGTCATGCGATTTTGTCCTGCCTTGGTACGATTAAGGAGGCATTTGTGGTAATTAACGCGGATGACTACTACGGATGTCAGGCGTTCCGGACGCTGCATGAGTATCTTGTAAATCTTCCGGAGGATTCCGCACATCAGTATTGCATGAGCGGCTTCATCCTTGGCAATACGCTGAGTGAAAATGGTAAGGTTACCCGCGGCGTCTGCAAGGTTTCGGACAATAAGATGCTGGATGTTGAGGAGCATTTTGGTTTGAAGCGTGAGGGCGATGTGGTTATCGGCGAGAACAACAGCGGCGTTTCGGTTACTCTGAGTCCGGAAAAAATCGTTTCGATGAATATGTGGGGATTTACCCCGGATTTCCTTGAGGAGCTGGACGTTCGCTTTGAGGAATTCTTTGGTACCGAGGTTCCGAAGAATCCCGAAAAGGCAGAGTTTCTGCTTCCGAATGTTGTAGGGGAGATGGTTAAGGAAGGCCGCGCTTTGGTTGAAGTTCTTCCGACCGACGACCGCTGGTTCGGCGTTACCTATCGCGAGGATAAGCCTCTGTTTGTTGAGTCAATCAATAAGCTGATTGCCCAGGGAGTTTATCCGGTAAATCTGTACTAATCTTTTGATAAATATTACTATTTTCAGCGCCGATATTTTGGAAAAAATGTCGGCGCATTTTCTTTTGGCACAGAAAATGTGTTGGGCAGGCTGGCGGGAGGGAAGCTGTGAATTTGGGGCTTTGGCCAATGGATTTGCAGCGGAAATGCGTGTAGGATATAAAGGAGCACAGAGTCTTAGAGCCTGGGGAAATTTTTTTGGGGGGATGGTTATGACAGTCTTTGATTTTCTTTATCCGCCAAGGTGCCCCGTCTGCAATCATGTTCGTCTGCCATGGGAAGAGGTCTGCTGTCCTGCGTGCCGAAAGACGTTGAAAGCAGTCGGAGAGGATACCTGCTATTTTTGCGGGCGTCAGGTCGCAGAACAGGAGGAATACTGTTCGCGGTGTCAAAAGAAGAGACCTGTCTATGAACGGGGATTTTCGGTTTTTTTGTACGAGGGGACATTGAGAGAGTCGCTGATGGGCTTTAAGTTCCGGGGAAGGGAATGGAACGGTCGCTTTTACGCAGAGGAGATACTGCGATGCCATAAAAAGGAGCTTGCGGCATTTGGCGCGGAAGCAGTAGTTCCGGTGCCGGTTCACCGGAGAAAAATGCGGAAACGAGGTTACAACCAGGCCGAGATCATCGCCCGATATATTGCAAAAGAACTCCGCCTTCCCTGCAGGAGCAGACTATTGGTACGAAAAAGATATACGACGCCGCAGAAGGAGCTGGGGGAGACGGAGCGGCTTCAAAATCTGTTGGACGCATTTGCAGTCTCCGATGCGCCGAGAGAAAAAAAGAGGATGACACCAAAAAGTGTCATCCTGGTTGATGATATTCTGACGACCGGCAGTACGCTGGAGGTCTGCGGACGTATCCTGAAACGTGCCGGAGTAGAGCGTATTGCAGCAGTAACGGTTTGCACCGGATCGGGCTATTAGATTATTTCTTCTCAACCAAACGGATGCCGTCTGCTTCAATGGTAATTTGCTTGTCCTTGTACAGATGACCAATGGCGCGCTTAAAAGCGTTCTTACCCATACCGAAGCGTGCCTTGATGTCCTCTGCATTACTCTTGTCATGATAGGGCAGATAGCCGCCGGCACCCTGAAGTGCGGAATAAATGAGCTTACTGTCGCTGTCCATCTGCACATAAGCCTTGTCGCGTACGCTCAGTGTCAGCTTGCCGTCCTCAAGGACGTTGGCAACACGGGCTTCCACCAACTGACCGCCCATCATCGGGAAGAAGACTTCCTTTTGCGGAATCAGCGCGGAGAAGCGGTTGTCGACGGCAACAAAGACGCCGAAGTTGCGGCTGATTTCGTAAACGCGTCCGGTTACACGATCGTCCTTTTGGTAAGGAGAATCGGTACGCAAATAGGGATAGAGCTTCATAGTTGCGCAGAGGCGGCTGCTCTTGTCGATATAGAGAGCGACAAGTACGGTTTCGCCTTCGCGAAGCGGGTGTGTCTGTTCCTTGAAAGGAAGGAGCAGGTCTTTGACCAGTCCCCAGCTTAAAAAGGCGCCGATTTTTGTTGTCTGCGTGACCTCCAGCTCGGCTGTTTTACCGAGTTCGAGAAGGGGAAGCGTCGTAGTTGCAATGGGGCGGTCGCCGGAGTCTTTATACAAAAAGACGGTTACCTTGTCGCCCGCCTTTAATCCCTGACTCTGGTTTTTCGGGAGCAGGATGTGCGGGATGTCCAGCCTGCGATCCTCAATACGGGGCAGATCCGGCAAATCCGGGAGTGTTTCGGCGCTGTCAATCAGGTAGACGCCGTGTTCTTTTATTTCTTCGACCTGAAGGGTCTGAACTCTTCCAAGTTCCATGGGTTCCTCCGTTCTTTGTGTACGGTTCCGGAAGGATTGAACTTGGAAACCGCACATCGTATTGGTTCAAATAGAATGCACATGGCATAAGCTGTTTATGCGCAGCGATATTCTTGGATTATTATACCATGTCTGCGACATGGTATATCGAGGCTGCGCCCCTCGCGATGCGCACTCGCTTCGCTCGGCGCGGGTATAATCCCTGTC
>DLOO01000012.1:0-4319 GCA_002479645.1 Lachnoclostridium sp. UBA7482
TTGACTAAATAGGGAGGATAATATGGCTAAAAATCTTGTGATTGTGGAGTCACCGGCAAAGGCGAAAACCATACAGAAATTCTTGGGAAGCAATTATGAAGTGCTTGCTTCCGGCGGACATGTCCGCGATTTGCCGAAGAGTTCTCTGGGGGTTGATGTAGACAGGGATTATGAACCTCATTATATTACCATCCGCGGAAAGGGGGATGTGCTTTCCGCACTTCGCAAAGAAGTGAAAAAGGCAGGAAAGATTTATCTCGCAACTGACCCGGATCGTGAGGGGGAAGCGATTTCCTGGCATTTGAAGCAGCTGCTTAAGTTAGATGACAGCAACAGTTACCGAATTACCTTTCATGAGATTACCAAAAATGCGGTAAAGAATTCGATCAAGCAGGCTCGTGAGCTGGACATGAATATGGTTGACTCACAGCAGACCAGACGTATTCTTGACCGAATGGTGGGCTATCGGATTAGTCCGATTCTCTGGAATAAAGTGAAAAGAGGGTTGAGCGCGGGGCGCGTGCAGTCGGTTACGCTGCGAATTGTATGCGACCGCGAAGATGAAATCAATGCATTTACTCCGGTGGAATACTGGAGCCTGGAAGGGGATTTCCTTGCGGAGGGGATGAAGAAGCCGATTACCGCTGCTTACTATGGGTGCGACGGCAGCCGCGTGGAGCTGCGCACCGAAGAACAGGTGGAGGCTGTTTTAGATGAGCTGAAGGATCAGGCGGCAAAGGTTGATGAGATTAAGAGAGGCGAGCGCCGCAAGAAACCGGCTCCGCCGTTTACCACCAGTACCATGCAGCAGGAAGCCTCCAAGGTGCTGAATTTTTCGACACAGAAGACGATGCATGTTGCACAGCAGCTTTATGAAGGCGTTGATATTAAAGGGCACGGAACTATTGGTTTGATTACGTACCTTCGTACGGATTCGACCCGTGTTTCGGAAGAGGCAGAAAGCGCTGCCAAGGATTTTATCCGCGAAAACTACGGAGAAGCCTATATTACCGACCGCGAGGAAAAGAAGGATAACAGCAAAAGGATTCAGGATGCACACGAGGCAATCCGTCCGACCTATCTGGGGATTACTCCCGCACAGGTAAAGGATCAGCTCAGCAGAGAACAGTTCCGGCTCTATCAGTTGATTTGGAAGCGCTTTGTTGCCAGCAGAATGTCCGACGCCGTATATGAGACGGCATCCATCCGAATTCTGGCAGGATCTCAGGAATTTCATGCAAGCTCCTCCGCAGTAAAGTGGGACGGTTACCTGTCGGTATATTCGGATGAGGAAGAGAAGACGGCAAAGCATATGGGCGCGCTGCCTGAGGTCGGTTCCCGGTTTGTATCCGGCGAATACCGTAAGGAACAGCATTTTACACAGCCCCCGGCACACTATACCGAGGCCTCCCTTGTAAAGACGATGGAAGAGCTCGGAATCGGACGTCCGAGCACGTATGCAACGACGATTACCACCTTACTTGCAAGACGCTATGTTGTAAAGGAGGGCAGAAATCTGTATGTAACAGAGCTTGGAGAAGCAGTCAACAAGATGATGCGCGAAGCGTTCCCGAGTATTGTGGAAATTGATTTTACCGCCAATCTGGAGCTTCTTCTCGACGGTGTTGAGGACGGAAGCGTACAGTGGAAGCAGATTGTGCGCAATTTCTATCCTGACCTTGAGGCAGCCGTTCTCGAAGCAGAGTCCAGTCTGGATTCGGTCAAAATTGCGGATGAGGTTTCCGATGAAATCTGTGATGTCTGCGGCAGAAACATGGTTGTCAAATACGGACCGCACGGCAAATTCCTTGCCTGTCCCGGATTTCCGGAGTGCAAGAACACCAAGCCTTTCCTGGAACGAATCGGAGTTCCCTGCCCGAAGTGCGGCAAGGATATCGTTTTGCGCAGAACCCGCAAGGGGCGGAAGTATTTCGGCTGCGAGGGCTACCCGGAATGCGATTATATGTCATGGCAAAAACCGAAGGCAGAAGGGGAAAACGCATGAGTGTACAGCTGCTTGATAACACACGAAAGTTAAATCGGCTGCTTCAGGAGAATACCAAGTCCGGCAAGGTTATTTTTGATGATATCTGCAGGATTCTTTCGGATACTTTGTCGTCCGGCGTTATGGTAATCAGCCGAAAAGGCAAGGTTCTCGGAATCAGCAACCTGCCGAATATTGAAATCGCCTCCATGCTGCGCGGTGCTGCGGTCGGCAGTCATATTGACGAGCATTTGAACGAGAGACTTCTTAACATCCTGTCTACCAAGGAAAATGTCAATCTTATGACGCTTGGTCTGGATGTCCGTGAGGGTATGCAGTACCAGGCAATGGCAGCTCCTATCGAAATTGCAGGAGAGCGGCTCGGTACGTTGTTTGTGTATCGCAATCATCCTTCCTTTTCTATTGATGATATTATTCTCGGCGAATACGGAACGACCGTAGTCGGACTGGAGATTATGCGTTCCGAGGCGGAGCAGTCTGCTGAGGAGATTCGTAAGCAGCAGGTCGTTCAGTCCGCAATCGGAAGCCTGTCGGTTACGGAAATCGATGCGATTGTCCATGTATTTCGCGAATTGAACGGGCAGGAGGGCATTTTGGTTACCAGTAAGGTGGCGGATCGTGCCGGGATTACCCGATCGGTCATTGTCAATGCCCTTAGAAAACTGGAGAGCGCGGGCATCATTGAGTCGCGTTCCTCGGGGATGAAGGGAACCTATATCAAGGTGATGAATTCGTTCCTGTATCCCGCAATAGAGGAAAAAAAGTGAGGATATATTGTTTATGGAAATATTATTCTTTATTATTCTGATAGTAATTCTGACTTTGCTTTTTTCTTTTTTTTATATTATTAAAAAAAAGAAAAAAATATTTTTCGTATTGACAGGTGCTTTGTGTATTGGCATTGCAGGTACAGTAATCTACAATCTTGCTTTATATAATAATTCTGATATTATAACAATAAAAGCCAGCGATGATTCAGATTTATCAATAGAAATTAAAAACCATTTGTTGAAATATGAATATTACTTTGCTCAATTTAGTAGTGAACTTTCTGAAAATGAGGTTATGGATGAAATAGCTTCACAGTATGGGAACTCGTTTTATGATAGTAAATTGAAGCAAATTGGATTTTCTTATAAAAACCAAATTTATACAATTGACAATTATGAGAATTCAAGATTTCTATGGACTTATAGAAATAAATATATGTTCAGTAATAACACTGTAGAAATAAGTATTAATTCTGATAATTATCAAATTCCTGTCCCTTTGAAAGCTATACATGACAGCGTGGACGTTTACTCCGAGCAAATGAAACTGAAATGCAATTTCGACACTTTTTCAGCTTACTACAAAAACTTTGATAATGTCATTTTTAGAGGAAACAGTATTCTTTTGATGTATGACAATTATTATGTAGTTATAACAATTTCTGATGAGGATATTATGACAATTGCTGTTACTGATAGCAATGAATAATCACAATTTGTAGAGAGGTGATACAGCAAAGTATGTTGTGCAGCATTATTGCGAGATTGGAAGATTCACATCCGAGCTGTACGTTGGCGTTTCCAATGGTGATAAGGTTGAATTTGTAAATTTGTAAAAATCAATAAAAAATATAAATTTCCCTTGTGTATTGATTTGCCGTATGATATAATCAATATGCTAAAAAGCACGCATACGGGTTCGAGGCCGGTGCCTACGGGTCGCCGAGATGACCGTTGCGGAAGAAAAAAACCAAATGGAGGATGAAATAATGAGCGTTATTTCAATGAAACAGCTGCTTGAGGCCGGTGTACATTTCGGTCACCAGACAAGAAGATGGAACCCTAAGATGGCTCCGTACATTTATACCGAGAGAAACGGTATCTACATCATCGACCTTCAGAAGTCTGTAGGTAAGGTTGACGAGGCTTACAACGCAATTAAGGATGTTGTAGCAAACGGCGGTAAGATTTTATTCGTTGGTACCAAGAAGCAGGCACAGGATTCCGTTAAGAGCGAAGCTGAGCGCTGCGGTATGTACTATGTAAACGAAAGATGGCTTGGCGGTATGCTTACCAACTTTAAGACCATCCAGTCCAGAATCAAGACCTTGAAGGAAATCGAGACGATGTCTCAGGACGGTACCTTTGACGTTCTTCCCAAGAAGGAAGTTATCCAGCTCAAGAAGGAGTGGGAAAAGCTTGAGAAGAATCTCGGCGGTATCAAGGACATGAAGGAGATTCCGGATGCTATTTTCGTAGTAGATCCTAAGAAGGAAAGAATTTGTGTTCAGGAAGCGCATACGAATTAAGAGGGCGGTATCCCG
>DLOO01000012.1:4371-6295 GCA_002479645.1 Lachnoclostridium sp. UBA7482
ACTCAACAGCAGCGTCCATATCAAGATGGCTGATGCAGTTATTGAGGCAAATCAGGGCGAGCAGCTTACCGACGCACCTGCTGAGGATGCAGAGGAAGTTAACGAGTAATCAGAATAACGGAAATTTACGGAGCGGTATTCTGGTTACGGGATACCGCCCTCTTAATTCTTAAATAATGGAGGAATATTATGGCAATTACAGCTTCTATGGTAAAAGAACTGCGTGAGATGACCGGCGCAGGTATGATGGATTGTAAGAAGGCGCTTAATGAGACCGACGGCGATATGGACGCTGCTGTTGAGTACCTTAGAAAGAACGGCCAGGCTAAGGCTGAGAAGAAAGCCGGCAGAATTGCTGCCGAAGGCCTTTGCCGTGTTGCTGTAGACGGAAACGTTGCAGCTGTTGTTGAAGTTAACTCCGAAACAGACTTCGTTGCAAAGAACGAAGAGTTTCAGGAATTTGTTGAGAACGTTGCTAAGCAGGCAATTACGAGCTCCGCAGCAGATATGGACGCATTCCTTGCAGAGACCTATGTTGCTGATAACGGCATGACTGTTAAGGAAGCATTGGTAGCAAAGGTTGCTAAGATTGGTGAGAACCTTACCATTCGGCGTTTCCGGAAGGTTGTTGCAGACGAAGGCTGTGTGGTTACCTATGTACACGGCGGCGGACGTATCGGTGTTATCGTTGAGTCCAAGACCGACGTTGTAAATGACGGTATTAAGGAAGCTATGAGCAACATTGCCATGCAGGTTGCAGCTCTCAGCCCGCAGTATATCAGCAGGGACGAAATCTCCGCTGCTCAGCTTGCAAAGGAGAAGGAAATCACGGTTGACAGCGCATTGAATGATCCCGCTTCCCTTCCGAAGCCTGTTTTGAACAAGCTGATTGCTAAGGCTGTTGCTGAGAAGATTTGGAGCGACGAGGATATCGCTGTTTACGAAGAAAAGAAGAGCAACATGAACTACCTGTTCAACTTCCTTTCCAATGAAGCAAAGAATGCAATCGTTGAGATTGCTCTGGCGGATAAGGAAGCTATTGCTGCCGACAAGATTTTCAACGGTTTGGTAGAGGGTCGTATTTCCAAGCACTTAAAGGATATCTGCCTTATGGATCAGGTATATGTTAAGGCGGAAGACGGAAAGCAGACGGTCGGCCAGTATGTAGCTCAGGTGGCTAAGGCAAACGGCGCTGCGTTCTCTATCAAGAGCATGGTTCGTTTTGAGACCGGAGAAGGTCTTGAGAAGAAGTCCGAAAACTTTGCAGAAGAAGTTGCAAAGCAGATGGGAATGTAATTCTTTTTTCGGAATGTAGGGGTGAATGCATTCCGAAACGACCGGGAATCCGGTCAACAAAAACTATGGAGAAAGGATGACACAAAAATGAAGAATTTCGAACAGTGGGAAGGCTTCCAGGGACGTCTTTGGAAGGAAGAAATCAATGTACGTGACTTCATTCAGAAAAACTATAAGCCTTATGACGGCGATGAGTCTTTTCTGGCCGGTTCGACCGAAGCAACCGACAAGCTCTGGGGAGCGTTGCAGGAGTTGCAGAAGGAAGAGCGAGCAAAAGGCGGTGTATTGGATTGTGAGACCGAAGTTGTCAGCGGACTTACTGCATATGGCCCCGGTTACATCAGCGAGGAGCTGAAGGATCTTGAGAAGATCGTNNGCCTTTGAAGCGTGCATTTATGCCTTATGGCGGTATTAAGATGGCAGTTCAGGCTGCTGAAACCTATGGTTATGAGGTTAACCCGGAATTAAAGAAAATCTTTTCTGAGTATACTACGACACATAACGACGCTGTATTTGCAGCATATACTCCCGAGATGCGTGCGGTTCGTAAGACGCATGTTATTACCGGTTTGCCGGATACTTACGGCCGTGGCCGTATCGTCGGCGATTATCGTCGTATCGCTCTCTA
>DLOO01000012.1:6340-20834 GCA_002479645.1 Lachnoclostridium sp. UBA7482
GTATGATGATATCATTCGTCTTCGTGAAGAAATCAATATGCAGATTGCCGCACTCAAGGGCATGAAGGAGATGGCTAAGATTTACGGCTACGATATTTCCAAGCCGGCTGCAAATGCAAATNNCCGGAGACGGTCCCATGTTCTCAGCAATTAAGACCCAGAACGGCGCCGCAATGTCCGTCGGTCGTATCTCTACCTTCCTTGACGTTTACTTTGAGCGCGACCTCAAGGCAGGTATCCTTACCGAGACTGAGGCACAGGAATTGATCGACCATATGACCATGAAGTTCCGTATGGTTAAGTTCGCCCGTATTCCTGCTTACAATCAGCTGTTCTCCGGCGACCCGACCTGGGCGACCGTAGAAGTAGCAGGTATCGGTATGGACGGACGTTCCATGGTTACCAAGACCGATTTCCGTTTGCTCCATACATTGGAGAACATGGGACCGTCTCCGGAGCCGAACCTTACCGTACTTTACTCCTCGAATCTGGGAGACAAATTCAAGAATTACGCAGCTAAGATTTCCATCAATACATCCTCGATTCAGTACGAAAATGACGATGTTATGAAGCCGATTTGGGGGGATGATTACAGCATTTGCTGCTGTGTATCCGCTACGCAGACCGGTAAGGAGATTCAGTTCTTCGGTGCGCGTGCCAACCTTGGCAAGGCATTGCTTTACGCAATCAACGGCGGTTTTGACGAGAAGCATCGTATCCAGTGCGGCCCGAAGATGGAGCGTATCACAAGCGAATATCTGGATTATGACGAAGTAATTGAGAAGTACGATTTCTGGCTTGATTGGATTGCGGATCAGTACGTAAACGTATTGAACCTGATTCACTACATGCATGATAAGTACTACTATGAAGCAGCTGAGATGGCATTGATCGATACCGATGTACGCCGTACATTCGCTACCGGTATTGCAGGTTTCTCTCACGTAATTGATTCCCTCAGCGCAATTAAGTACGCAAAGGTTAAGGTAATCCGTGACGAAGAGGGCATCAGCAAGGATTTTGAAATTGAAGGAGATTTCCCGAAGTACGGCAACGATGACGACCGTGCAGACGAAATCGGTGTATGGCTGCTTAAGACCTTCCTTGAGAAGATTAAGCGCCGTCATACGTACCGTGATTCCGAGCCTACCACCTCGATTCTTACCATTACCTCCAACGTAGTATATGGCGAGGCTACCGGCGCTATGCCGAACGGCCGTCCTGCTTACACTCCGTTCTCTCCGGGAGCATCGCCGTCCTACGGCGCTGAGACCAGCGGTCTTTTAGCTTCCCTGAACTCGGTTGCAAAGATTCCTTATGAGTGGGCTCTTGACGGTATTTCCAATACCCAGACGATGAACCCGAGCGCTCTCGGCAACGATGCGGACGAGAGAATTAACAACCTTGTGAATACCATGGACGGTTACTTCGATCAGGGCGCACATCACCTGAATGTAAACGTATTCGGTACGGAGAAGCTTATTGATGCTATGGAGCATCCGGAGAAGCCTGAGTATGCGAACTTTACCATTCGCGTATCCGGTTATGCTGTTAAGTTCATTGACTTGACCAAGAAGCAGCAGATGGATGTTATCTCCAGAACTTGCCACGAGAGGTTATAATTTATGAAAGACGAAAAGAGAATCGGATATGTCCATTCTCTGGAGTCTTTTGGAGCTGCCGACGGTCCGGGGGTTCGGTATATTATTTTCATGAGCGGCTGCGCAATGCGCTGTCAGTTCTGTCATAATCCCGATACCTGGAAGATCGGCGCAGGTACTCCCTATACGGCAGATGAGCTGTTAACAAAAGCTATGAGATACCGCTCTTACTGGAAAAGTAAGGGCGGTATTACTGTTAGTGGGGGAGAACCGCTTCTTCAAATTGATTTTTTGATTGAATTGTTCCAAAGGGCAAAGGAAGAAGGGATTCACACGGCGATTGATACCAGCGGGCAGCCGTATACAACGGCGGAGCCTTTTGCATCCAAATGGAAAGAACTGATGAAGGTTACCGATCTTGTTCTTTTGGATATCAAGCAGATTGATGACGACAGGCATAAAGCTCTGACCGGATGTTCCAATCAGAATATTCTGAAGCTTGCCGAGGACTTGTCGGACATGGGAAAACCGGTTTGGATTCGCCATGTGCTTGTGCCGGGCGGAAGCGACAACGACGAATATCTGCATCGGCTGGCAGATTTCCTGGCTACGCTAAAGAATGTTGAAAAGGTGGACGTGCTTCCGTATCATACGCTCGGCGTATTCAAATGGGAACAGCTCGGAATCGAGTATCCGCTTGCGGGCATTGAACCGCCGACAAAAGAGCGGATTGAAAATGCGAAACGGATACTGAAGGTAGAGGAGTATTAAATAAGGAGCGAAGCGGAGCGCGCATATCCGCTTCGCTCAAAAACATTTTTGTGCATTTTTACACCGAAAAATCGTACAAGTTCATGGACGAATTAGATAAAAAAAGCAATAAGAGCAAGTATAATTCAGTAATTTCTGTGCATTGTGTTTAGAAAATGTTATAAAAATGTGAAAAAAGATACAAAAACCACTTGCCATTTTGTCTATTCTGTTGTATATTTACATTGATGGTGAGGCTTCGGCTTTTACCACGACATTTGTGAAAATCACAAATGATCAAAAAAAGTGAAGGAGTGTTAAAAACATGAAGCGTTTAGTAAAGCTTATGTCACTTGCACTTGTTCTTACGATGATCGTAGGAATGGTTTCCGCATGTGGCAGCAAGAAAGACGACAACGTTGCAGAAGGCAAGCTGATTGTAATCCGCTGCTGGAACGACGAATTCGCAAAAAGAATGAGAGATCATTTGCCCGACTACAAGGTAAAGAATAAGGACAATGCTCTCGAGGGTGGTACCTACAAGGGTTACACCATTAAGTTCATCCAGGTTGATAATAAGGATAACGCTTATCAGAATGCTTTGGATGAGGCGCTTGGCAAGCAGTCCAGCAAGAAGGGCAACGAGTTGCTCGATATGTTCCTGTCAGAGGCTGACTATGCAGCTAAGTACGTACAGGCTGATGCAACTGCTGATGTTAAGGGTGTTGTTGGTCTTACCGACGCTGACCTTGCTAATCAGTATCAGTACACCAAGGATGCCGTAACGGATGATAAGGGCGTTCTTAAGGGCGTGTCCTGGCAGGCTTGCCCCGGTGGTCTTATCTACAACAGAGAGATCGCTAAGGCTGTTCTCGGCTCTGATGATCCTGCTGAGGTTCAGAAGGCTGTTGCTGACTGGGATACCTTTACCGCTACCGCTCAGAAGATGAAGGAAGCCGGCTATGCAATGCTTTCCGGTTACGATGATACTTACCGTGTATTCTCCAACAACGTTACTACGAAGTGGGTTGTGGATGGTAAGATTAACGTAGATGCTAACATCATGAAGTGGGTTGAGCAGACCAAGGAATTCACTGAGAAGGGTTACAATCAGGGTTCTACTCTCTGGGCTGCTGAATGGGAAAAAGGCTTCTACAAAGATGGCGGTGTATTCTGCTACTTTGGACCGGCTTGGTTGATTGACTTCTGTATGAAGTGTGATCAGGCAGGCTCCGTTGGTATCGACGGCGGCTGGGGTATTACCGAAGGACCGATGGGCTTCTTCTGGGGTGGTACCTGGATGCATGCAGCAACCGGTACCGACAACGCTGATATCGTTAAGGAGATCATGCTTGCTATGACCTGCAACGAGACCATACTTAAGGATATCGTTACGAAGGATAATGACTTTGCTAACCATAAGCCCGCTATGGAAGCTATGGTTAACAGCGACTACTCCAGCAAGATTCTCGGCGGTATGAATCCTCTTGGAATCTACTGCAATGGCGCTTCCAAGATCAAGCTTGATTGCATTACTACATACGATCAGGGTTGTAACGAGAAGTTCCAGGCAGCTATGCATGACTACTTCAACGGTAACTTTGCTACCTACGAAGAGGCATATGCTAAGTTTGAAAAGGATATCTATGAGATCTATCCTGCTCTGAAGCCTAAGAACTAATTGATTGCTTCGGATTTTTCTCCGGGAAGCTCTTTTTAGAGCTTCCCGGTAAAAAAACACAACTTCACATAACTAAACTTGTTTTTTACGGAGGTTATTATGGCAGCGAACAGCAATGGCCGGAAGAAACATTCTGTAACAAAAGGCAAGTGGGGTATTATTTTCCTGCTTCCGTTTGCAGTAGCGTTTCTTGCATTTCAGCTATATCCGTTAGCGTATACAATTTATAACAGTTTCTTTGAAAACTACAGAGACGGTTTGACTCAGGTTGGTCCGAATTGGGTTGGTCTGAAGAACTATAAAGAGGCTATTTTTGAAGCAGATCTTCTTAAGTATGCCGGCAACACCATGATTATGTGGGTGATTGGTTTTATTCCGCAGATTTTGGTTTCCCTGCTGCTTGCATCTTGGTTTGCAAATAACAGATTGCGTATCCGCGGCGCATCTTTCTTCAAAACGATAATTTATATGCCGAACCTTATCATGGCTTCTGCATTTTCCATGTTGTTCTTTGCATTGTTTTCTAAGGTGGGTCCTGTAAACGGTCTTTTGCAAAGTCTTCATATTATTGATAAGCCGTTTGTTTTCCTTGAGAATATTGCGGCAACCCGTATCCTGATTGGTTTTATGAACTTTATGATGTGGTTCGGTAATACTACCATCCTTTTGATGGCAGGTATTATGGGTATCGATACCGCATTGTTTGAAGCAGCGGAAGTAGACGGCGCTAAGCCGGGTCAGGTATTCCGCCAGATTACCCTGCCGATTCTTCGTCCGATTTTGTTGTATGTAGCGCTTACTTCCATGATCGGCGGTATCCAGATGTTCGATGTTCCGCAGATTTTGTCCGGTGGTACAGGTGGTCCCAGTGATCATACAACAACTTTGATTATGAAGTTGAATAACCATTTGTATAGTAAGAATTATGGTATGGGTGGCGCCCTTTCCGTTCTTCTTCTTGTTATTACATCTATCCTGAGTTTGATTGTCTTCAAGTTCATGGTAAAGAAGGAGGACTAGGATAATGGCTAAAAAGAAAATTCATACCTATGACGAAAAAGGTATTGATAAGTCCATGTCAATACATGCCAGAAGAGTAGTTGCACATGTCGTATTGGTTTTTATTTCCATTATGTGTTTGTTCTGGTTCTATATGCTGTTTGTCAACTGTACCAGACCGAGTGCACAGGTAACCTCCGGGTTCCATGCCCTTCCCGGTAATTATTTCATGAAAAACTGGAAGTCTTTGATGAATGCCGGCAACATTGATGTATGGCAGGGCTTGCTGAACAGTTTGTTCGTAGCGTTCTCTACCTGTATCTTATCGGTTTATTTCTCTACATTGACGGCATATGCGATCCATGCATATAATTTCCCCGGCAAGAAGGCAATCTATACGTTCATTCTTGCCATTATGATGATTCCGACGCAGGTTACTGCGCTTGGTTTCGTTAAGCTTTGCAGAGATATGGGATATGAAAACAATTACATCCCGTTGATTGTTCCTTCCATTGCAGCTCCGGTTACCTTTTTCTATTTGAAGCAGTATATGGACAGTACCTTGTCTCTTTCCCTGATTGAGGCGTCTCGTATTGACGGTTCTTCTGAGTTCAGAACCTTCAATCGTATCGCGTTACCTCTTATGAAGCCGGCTATCGCTGTACAGATGATCTTCGGTTTTGTAGGTAACTGGAATAACTACTTTACTCCGGCACTGTTGATTGATGAGCCTGAGAAGAAGACCCTTCCTCTTTTGATTGCGACTCTCCGTGGTTCAGACTGGCAGTCATTCGATATGGGTAAGGTTTACATGCTGATTGCCTTCTCTATTTTCCCGGTAATCATCGTATACCTTATTTTCTCCAGATACATCGTTGCAGGTGTTGCACTTGGCGGCGTAAAGGAATAATTCAAATTGTTTTTTGCAGGCGTCGATTTTTCGGCGCCTGTTTTTTTCATTCGTATATGAGGATTCGTATATGAGGGTTGGTTTCTCCTTGATTTCTCATAGTTCGTGTGATAGAATATTTTGTAATGAAATACATATGGAATGGAGGAAGAATATGGCAAATTATCAACGTGTTTTACTGAAATTGAGCGGCGAAGCCCTGGCAGGTTCGCAGAAAACAGGATTTGACGAAGATACCTGTATTCGGGTTGCCGGGCAGATTTCCGAGCTTGTAAATCAGGGGATTCAGGTTGCAGTTGTAATCGGCGGCGGTAATTTCTGGCGCGGAAGAAGCAGTAAGACGATTGACCGTACGAAGGCGGATTCGATTGGTATGCTTGCAACCGTTATGAATTGCGTATATATGTCTGAGATTTGTCGTTTTTGCGGTATGTCTACCGAGATTTTCACACCGTTTGCATGTGGAGATGTAAGCGAATTGTTCTCGAAGGATAAAGCAGTCGGCGCCATGGAGAATCACAAGGTTATTTTCCTTGCGGGAGGTACCGGACATCCGTATTTCTCCACCGATACGGCAACAGCGCTCCGTGCAATCGAGCTGGATTGCGACGCCATTGTTATGGCAAGAGCAGTGGACGGAGTTTATGACAGCGATCCGAAGCAGAATCCGGATGCAAAGAAGTACGATACGGTTACGTATCAGGAGCTTCTCGATCAGAAGCTTGCCATTATGGATTTGACCGCAACCGTCATGTGTATGGAAAATAAGGTGCCTACCTTGGTATTTTCGCTGAATGAGGAAAACAGCATTATCAATAACGTAGCAGGCAACATTACCGGAACGGTTGTTACCGCTTAAAGAGAAAGGGGTATATTATTATGCATGAATTATTAACACCGTTTGAGACTAAGATGCAGAAGTCTAAGGAGAATTTACAGGAGGAGTACGCCAACATCCGTGCCGGACGCGCCAATCCGCACCTCCTGGATAAGCTGAGAGTAGATTACTACGGTATGCCTACCGCTTTGCAGCAGGTTGCCAATATTTCTGTTCCGGAGGCAAGAGTGATTATGATTCAGCCTTGGGAAGCAAAGATGATTCGTGAGATTGAGAAGGCAATTCTTGCATCTGACCTTGGATTGACTCCGAGCAATGACGGCAAGGTTATCCGCTTGATGTTCCCGGAACTGACCGAGGATCGCCGTAAGGAGCTTGCAAAGGACGTGAAGAAGAAGGGGGAGAATGCAAAGGTTGCCATGCGTAACATTCGCCGCGACGCAAACGATGCAATTAAGAAAGCCGGTAAGGCGGAGCTTTCCGAGGATGAAGTGAAGAAGCTGGAAAACGATGCGCAGAAGATGACCGATAAGTTTATTGCCGATGTTGACAAGATGGTTGAAGACAAGACAAAGGAAATTATGACCGTATAATTTTCAAAATCGGTTAATAATGATAGTGATACAGAATAAAAACAGATGCAGGGCGTAGACGAAGCTTGGATACGCCCTGTATTAGTCTATGATAGAGAGGGAATTATGGCAAAAGAGACTACGTATCGCGTGCCCGAGCATGTTGCCATCATTATGGATGGAAACGGCAGATGGGCAAAAAAGCGCTTTCTTCCGCGTAATGCCGGACATGTACAGGGAAGCCGTGTCGCGGAACAAATCTGCGAAGACGCCTGGAATCTCGGAATTAAATATCTTACCATTTACGCATTTTCCACCGAAAACTGGGTACGCCCGGAGGATGAGGTTAAGGCGTTAATGAATCTTCTGCGGAAGTATATGAAGGATTCCATCGAACGAAGCAGCAAGAATAATATGCGTGTTCGCGTCATCGGAGATATTTCGCGGCTCGATGAGGACTTGCAAGAGAGTATTCAGACGCTGGAAGCTGTTTCGGCGGAAAATACCGGACTTTGTTTTCAGGTGGCAATCAACTACGGCGGACGTGATGAAATCGTTCGTGCTGCAAGACAGCTGGCGATGGACGCGGCGGATGGAAGGATAAAGCCGGAGGAGATTACCGAGGAGCGTTTTTATACGTATTTTGATACCGGCGGTATCCCTTATCCGGATTTGATGATTCGTACCAGCGGCGAATGCCGTACCTCGAATTTCCTGCCTTGGCAGCTTGCTTATTCGGAGTTTTATTTTACCGATGTTTTGTGGCCGGATTTTAATAAAAAAGAGCTGCAGAAGGCTATTGATTACTATAACAACAGAGAACGTCGTTTTGGCGGAGTATAAGGGAGAAAATACATGTTTTGGACTCGTTTGGGCAGCGGCATTGTCCTGCTGATTATTATGTTTGCCGCCATCTTTTTTGGCGGGGACATTCTTTTTGCTCTGGTTCTTTTGACCTCATTGATTGGTATGTTTGAATTGTACCGGGTATTTCAGGTGGAGAAGAGGATTCCCGGAATGATCGGATATTTGACAGCCTGCGCGTATTTTGCATTGCTTCATGAGAAGCTTGTTGAGGATTACGGAATGATGCTGATTGCGGTGTTTTTCCTGCTTCTTATGAGCTGCTATGTGATTGGTTATCCGAAGTATACGATTAAGCAAATTATGGCTTCGTTTGCCTCCTTCTTCTATGCGGCGTTTCTTCTTGCCTGCATTTACCAAACGCGCAATATGGAGAGCGGCGCGTACCTTGTGTGGATCGTATTTATCGGTTCCTGGGGCTCGGATACCTGTGCGTATGCGGTTGGCCGTCTGCTTGGAAAGCACAAGGCATTTCCGGTTCTCAGCCCGAAAAAATCATGGGAGGGCTGTATCGGCGGTGTTGTCGGCGCGGCGCTTATCGGCTTGATTTATGCGCTTGTATTCCGTGATAAGATTGCAACGCCGATGAATCCGGTTGTGTTGATTCCGCTTGTCGCCGGTGTTTCTTCCGTATTTGCACAAATCGGTGATTTGGCTGCCTCCGCAATTAAGCGTGAAAATGATATCAAGGATTACGGTACGCTGATTCCCGGTCACGGCGGCATTATGGATCGTTTTGACAGCGTTATTTTCATTGCTCCGGCAGTTTATTACCTGCTTTGGATTTTGGGCTGATTTTACAAATGCGAGGGTTCTATGAGACATTTAACGATTCTTGGTTCTACCGGTTCCATCGGAACGCAGACGCTGAATATTGTTCGTGCTTACCGTTCGGAATTTGAGGTAGAAGCGTTAGCGGCAAAGGGCAGTGTGGACGCAATGGAAAAGCAGGTTCGTGAATTTCTGCCGAAGATGGTTTGTATGTACGACGAGCAGGCGGCGGAGGACTTGCGCGTTCGGCTGGCAGATTTGCCGATTAAGGTAGCTGCCGGAATGGACGGTCTGATTGCCTGCGTGACGACGCCTGAGACGGATATGGTTGTGACGGCAATGGTTGGAATGATCGGCCTTCTGCCTACGGTTGCGGCAATCCATGCAGGAAAAGATATTGCGCTTGCAAACAAAGAAACGCTGGTTACGGCAGGTCACCTGATTATGCCGTTAATCAGGGAAAAGGGTGTGGCGCTGCTTCCGGTTGACAGTGAGCACTCGGCGATTTTCCAATCGCTGCAGGGTCTTCCGTATCACAATTCCGTGGCTGACGGTAATCCGCAGATTGCAAGGATTCTGCTTACGGCTTCGGGCGGACCGTTTCGCGGAAAGACTTTGCGCGAAATGGCTTCCTTTACCGCAGAGGATGCGCTTAAGCATCCGAACTGGGCAATGGGGAAGAAGATTACCATTGATTCCGCGACTATGGTAAACAAAGGTCTGGAAATGATGGAGGCGCGCTGGCTTTTCGGCGTTGCGCCGGAGCAGATTACCGTTTTGGTTCATCCGCAGAGTATTCTGCATTCCGCAGTGGAGTTTGTTGACGGTGCGGTTATCGGTCAGATGGGCGTCCCGAGTATGGAGCTTCCGATTCAGTATGCGCTGTTTTATCCCGAGCGTAAGCCGATGTACGGACATAAGCTCGATTTATTCTCTGTAGGCTCCTTGACCTTTATGGAGCCGGATTCGGTGAATTTCCCGGCATTTGCATTGGCGTCTGCCGTGATGAAAGACGGCGGCAGTCTGCCGACCGTGTACAATGCGGCAAATGAGTGGGCGGTTGCGGAGTTTCTTGCCGGACGTATCGGATACAATGCGATTGGAGAAAATATTTTTAAGGCGGTGGAACGCCATCAGAATATTGCCTGTCCGACGATTGAGCAGATTCTCGAGGTGGAAAAAGACACCTACGCATTCTTAAAGGGTTAATGAGTTCTGTTTGTTGTCCGCAATAGGCAGGAGAAAGGATTTTGTAAGTCAACATGAGCAGTTTTTTTAACATTCTTCTTGCAATCGTTATGATCAGCATCGTGATTATATTTCACGAATTCGGTCATTTTCTTTTGGCAAAATTAAACGGAATTGAGGTTGTGGAGTTCTCTCTCGGGATGGGTCCCAGACTCTTAAGCAGAAAATTCGGGAAAACCCGTTACAGCCTGAAGCTTCTGCCGTTAGGCGGTTCCTGTCAGATGTTAGGAGAGGATGAGGGAAACGATGAGCCCGGCTCTTTTAACAGCAAAACGGTATGGCAGAGAATCAGTGTTGTATTTGCCGGACCGTTCTTTAACTTTATCCTGGCGTTTGCATTTTCCGCAGTCATTATCGGCTATCTCGGAATTGACAGACCGTATATTACCGCGGTCAATGAGGACGTGGCGGCGCAGGTGGATTTGCAGCCCGGCGATGTGATACGCGGATTTGATCGTCACAGGATTGATTTCGGACATGAAATGTCCCTGTATGAGCAGCTGGACGGGGTGAACGAAAAGCAGGTGGAGCTGCTGATTGAGCGTGACGGCAAAGAAGTGACGGTAAAATACAAGCCGGTTCATGTGCAGAGATATTACCTCGGGATTGTTTATACGGCAGGAGAGGATCTGAAGGAACCCATGAAGCTTTCGGATATCTCGCGGGACGGAGCTGCGGAAGCGGCAGGACTTAAAGTAGGGGATATCATTACGGGAATTAACGGAACCGCGATTGCTTCCGGAGAGGATTTTTCCAAGTATGTAGAGGAACATCCGCTCGATGGTTCCGAAGTAACGCTTACCTATGAACGGGACGGCAGGAAGGAAAGTGTCAAGCTGAAGCCCAATTTTTCCGACACCTACGCACTTGGCGTCAGCTACAACGTCTATGCAAGAGAAAAGCAATCGGTATGGGGTGTTGTCAAGTACAGTGCATTGGAAGTGAAGTATTGGATTAAGGCAACGGTCAAGAGCCTTGTCTATATGCTGCGCGGTAAGGCGTCCACGAAGGATATCGGCGGACCGGTTCGTGTTGTCAGTGAGATGAGTAACGTTGTGGAAGAAAGCTACGCAACCGACGGCGCTATCTATGCGATACTCAATCTTCTGAATTGGGCTATTTTGCTGAGCGCAAATCTTGGGGTAATGAATCTTCTTCCGATTCCCGCACTGGATGGCGGAAGGCTTCTCTTCTTTATTATCGAGGTAATTCGCGGGAAGAAGATGGACCCGGACAAAGAAGGCTTTATCCACATGATTGGTTTTGTTCTTTTGATGATTCTGATGGTATTTATATTCTTTAATGACATCCGAAATCTGATTCACTGAATTATTTGATAGGCAGGAGGCGTGTCCATGGGAAGAAATCATACAAAAACGATTCAAATCGGGAATCGGGTTATCGGAGGAGGCAATCCGATTCTGATTCAGTCGATGTGCAATACCCGAACCGAGGACGCGGCGGCGACCGCTGCACAGATTCAGGAGCTGACGAAGGCGGGGTGTGAGATTATCCGTGTTGCGGTTCCGACAATGGAGGCTGCGGCAGCCATCCGCGAAATCAAAAAGCAGATTTCCATTCCGTTGGTTGCGGATATTCATTTTGATTATCGTCTTGCGATTGCGTCGATGGAGGCAGGCGCGGATAAGATTCGCATCAATCCGGGCAATATCGGCTCCGGGGAGCGTATCCGGGCAGTAGTGGAAAAAGCAAAGGAATATCAGGTGCCGATTCGTATCGGGGTAAATTCCGGCTCTCTGGAGAAGGACATTATCGAAAAATACGGTCATGTGACCGCAGAGGGTCTGGTGGAAAGCGCACTGGACAAAGTACATATGCTGGAAAGCTTAGATTTTGATCAGATTGTCATCAGTATCAAATCTTCCGATGTCTGTATGGCTGTTAAGGCGCATGAGATACTTTCTCAGGCAACGGATTATCCGCTCCATGTAGGGATTACGGAGGCAGGTTCCGTATTTGCCGGGAATATTAAGTCTGCAATCGGTATCGGTACGATTTTGTATCAGGGAATCGGCGACACCATCCGTGTATCGTTGACGGACGACCCGGTGGAGGAGATTCGTTCCGCAAAGCTGATTTTACGTACCCTGGGACTCCGAAAGGGCGGCGTTACTCTGGTTTCGTGTCCGACCTGCGGACGCACGCAGATTGATTTGATCGGTCTTGCGAAGCAGGTAGAGAAGATGGTTGAACAGTACCCGATGGATATCAAGGTTGCCGTTATGGGGTGTGTCGTAAACGGTCCCGGAGAAGCAAAGGAAGCGGATCTGGGAATTGCGGGAGGAAACGGAGAAGGACTCCTGTTCCGAAAAGGGGAGATTCTTCGGAAGGTACCGGAGAGCGAGCTGCTTTCCGAACTAAAGAAAGAGTTGGATCAATATGAAGTTATTTGATGTGTTTGCGGGACTGAATACGGACGGACGTCTGGAACGTGCCTTTGAGGAAGTGGAGATTGAGAAAATAACCACTTCAAAGGGCAAGGAACGGATCAATGTCTGCGTTTCGAGCAAATCCATATTACGGCAGGTTGATTTGTTGAATATGGAGCGGGAACTGACGTCACAGTTTTTTTATGATGCAGGCAGGAAGGTAACGATTGTGCCGGAATACCGCCTGAACGCTCCGGATACCCTGCAGGAAAAATATCAGATTTGCCAGCCGTATCTGGTGGAGGAGCTGGCGCTTCATAATCACTTGGACGCAGTGATTATGGAGCATCCGACGGTATCCTTTGAGGGACATCGGATGACGATCACCTTAGCAGATTCTTCGGTAGCCAGGTCGCGTGAAAATGACTTGGCTCAGTTTTTAGTCAGTCGGATGCGGCTGTACTGGCAGGAGGATATTTCTGTTCAGTTTGCATACGAAGAGCCGAAGAAGGTTGCTGCCCAAGGCGGGGATGTATTTGACTACGAAGAATTCCTGCAGAAGGTACGAAGAGAAAAGGCAGAGAAGGCAAGAGGGGGAAGGGAAGCCGGACAGGACGGAAAACCGCGGGATTTGCAGACGCCGAAGAAAGACCCGGAGAGGGTCGCAAAGCCGACGAAAAATCCCGAGGAACGCAAATTCCGAAAGAAGCTGCCGGACGATCCGGACAGTATTTACGGCAAGCCGTTTGAAGGGGAATTGACGCCGATTTGCGATATTCAGGATGAAATCGGTGAGGTCGTCATTCATGGTAAGATTATCAAATGTGAGGAACGAGAGCTGCGAAACGAAAAGATGCTTCTCAGCATTTATGTCACGGATTTTACCGATACGATCAGCATGAAGCTGTTCCTGCGTAAGGATGGCTATGCCGAGATGAAGGCGAACTTCCGGGAAGGGGCGTTTATCCGGTTAAAGGGTCTGGCGGTATACGATAAGTTTGACCATGAGATTACGATTGGTTCCATTGTCGGAATTAAGAAGGAAAAGGACTTTACGGTGAAGCGTAAGGATCTGTCGCCCGTAAAGCGCGTGGAGCTGCATTGTCATACGCAGATGAGCGATATGGATGCGGTTGTCAACACGAAAAAGCTGGTGAATACCGCTTTTGCGTGGGGACATCCGGGCATTGCAATTACCGACCACGGTGTTGTTCAGTCGTTTGTGGATGCTTCCCATGCCATTGATAAGAAGAAGTTTGCCGACGATCCGGAGATGACGGCACGTTTTAAGGACTTCAAAATCATCTACGGTATGGAAGGCTATATTGTCGACGACGAGGCGGAGACAAAGGAGGACGGGAGTCCGCTTGACCTCGAAGAGGACAAGGAGATTATTCGTAAGCTGAGGAGCTACCACATCATCCTTCTGTGTAAAAATGATATCGGCCGAATTAACCTGTACCGACTGACGTCGCTTTCTCATTTGGAATATTTTTCGAGAAGACCGAAGATTCCGAAGAGTCTTTTGCGCAAATACCGCGAGGGGCTGATTGTCGGTTCGGCATGTGAAGCGGGCGAGTTGTTCCAGGCGGTTTTGCATAAAAAGACCGGTGCGGATTTGCAGCGTATTTTGGATTTTTATGACTATTATGAAGTGCAGCCGACCGGAAATAACAACTTCATGATTCGTGATGAGAATTTGCCGGATATCACATCCGAGCAGGATTTGATTGAATTGAATAAGCGAGTTATTTATCTGGCGGAAGAGCAGAACAAACTCTGCGTGGCTACGTGCGACGTACATTTCCAAGACCCCGAGGATGAGATCTACCGACGTATTATTATGGCAGGCAAAGGCTTTGCGGATGCG
>DLOO01000080.1:0-514 GCA_002479645.1 Lachnoclostridium sp. UBA7482
CCATATATTCGGACATATCAATGCGAATCATCGCATTCTCATCACCAAACAAAGCCTCCGCAAGTGCCTTACAAAGCTCCGTCTTGCCGACGCCGGTCGGTCCCAGCAGAAGGAACGAACCAATCGGCCGCTTCGGATCCCGAAGTCCCACGCGGCTTCTGCGAACCGAACGGGAAATGACACGAACCGCCTCGTCCTGTCCGATAACGCGCTCGTGAAGAACCTCCTCCATGCGAAGCAGTCTTCGGCTTTCGGATTCATTTAACTTGGAAAGCGGAATTCCGGACCAGCGGGAAATCACCCCGGCTACGTCAGCTTCCGTAACAACCGGGCACTCCTCGGCTTCCATCTCCCTTCGGAAAGCCTCCATCTCCTTCCGAAGCTTCTGCTCCCGCCTCCCTGCTGCTGCAGCTTCCTTCATCTTTCCTGCCAAAAGCAGACGCTCCTTCTCCTTCCGAAGGCCGCCAAGCTTTTTGTTAAATTCAAGCAGCGGCTCCATCTTCGACTCTTTCCC
>DLOO01000080.1:525-6274 GCA_002479645.1 Lachnoclostridium sp. UBA7482
CGAGGGCTCGCTCGATGCTGCGGCAGAAAACGGTCATTCAGATAACGCTTTGAAAGCTGTACCGCAGCCGTTAACGCTTCGGAAGAATATTTAACTCTGTGGTGTTCCTCATATCTGCCCGAAAGTCCCTTCAAAATCTCGACGGTCTCCTCAACACTCGGTTCCTCCACCGAAACCGGCTGAAAACGGCGCTCCAATGCCGCATCCTTTTCCACATGCTTCCGATATTCTTCCCTCGTTGTCGCACCGATAATCTGCAATTCTCCGCGGGACAAAGCAGGCTTTAGAATATTCGCAGCATCGAGCGAGCCCTCGGCACTTCCCGCACCGATTATCGTATGGAGTTCATCGATAAAAAGAATGATATGACCGTCATTTTTCACTTCATCCATCAGCGTTTTCAGACGTTCTTCAAATTCTCCGCGGTATTTTGCCCCCGCAACCATTGCGGACATGTCCATGGTAAGAATACGCTTTTGGGCAATCTCCTCCGGCACAAGCCCTGCGGCAATTCTCTGTGCAAGTCCCTCCACTACAGCCGTTTTACCGACGCCCGGCTCACCGACGAGACAGGGATTGTTCTTCGTGCGGCGGCTCAGAATCTGAATCAGACGGTCTGTCTCCTGCTTCCGTCCGATGACCGGATCCAGTTCTCCTCCGGCTGCCTTTGCAGTCATATCGGAGCAATACTGCTCCACGGCCGATGCCCTTCCGCCTTTTTTGCCCTTCAGCCTTGCGGCCTCCAGCTTCATCTCGGCAGAATCCATCCCCATAGCCTGTACCGTATCCAAATAAAGCTTTTTCAGATTGACATGCAGGGTATTCAGCAGGCGAATCGCCACGCTGTCTCTGGCACGCAGAAGCGCCAGCAGCAGATGCTCCGTACCCGCCTTCGCAAATCCCTGCGCCTCAGCAAGGCTTACTGCCCCGGCCATAACCGCCTCGACTCCCGGCGTTCTGCGAAGCTTCTCCGAAGTCTCCTTCCGACGGGTACCAGCACGCTCCGATACCAGTGATTCCAACAGCTCCGTAATCTCCGAATAACCGACATGATTCTCATCCAGTACCTCGGCAGCAACACCGTCTACCGACAAAAGACCGAGAAGCAAATGCTCCGTTCCAAAATAATTGCCGTATTTTTCCTGCGCATAGCTTTCTGCGCTTTGTATTGCCCGCCATGCACTTTCTGTAAATTTCTGTTTCATATATACCAAATAACTCCTTATTTCTTTTCGTTTCGAGGATATCCTGCCAATGCTTTACCGAAAATCGGAAAGCACCGAATCTAGCGTCAGCCGAATCTCTTCGGGTGACAGTTCCTTGCACAAGGCTCTTGCCACAATAGTTTTCAGCTGCATGCGCAGCTCCTCCTCCGCCAAAAGCTTGTTGGCGTCTACCGCAATCACGGCTCCGCGTCTGCGGTCAAGGCGAACATAGCCCTCCTGCTTCAGTATCGAATATGCCTTATTCACGGTATGCATATTGATGCCGATATCCTCTGCCAGATCCCGGACGCTGGGCAGGCTTTCGCCCTCCCGAAGCTCCGACATTGCAATCCCCATAATAATCTGGTTTCGCAGCTGTATATAAAATGCCTCATCGCTTTCAAAATCAATTCTGACCAGCATGTTCCCACCATCCTTCTTCTAATCCGCACCTTCCTGTTATATGGAAAGTGTAACAGTGCAACGCCGTTTTGTCAACTGTCGCCGGATGGAAAAACAGCAAAACAAAGGAGGAGGGACAAAAGTTTTTTCTTTCCTCTGCCCTTCCTCCAAGTATTCCCTTTTCGGCTATTTTACAACCGTAATTTTGTATTTTCTTATGGTTTCGTCTGCTGCTTTTACAGCAATTTCAAACGTATTTTTACCGTCACTGACCTTGTGGCTTCCCGCACCCGAAACGATGACCGCNNCGTTCCTGCCGCCGGTGTACCGCTAATCGTAACGGATGTCACGGACTTGCCGACCTTTACGGTATATTCGGTCACATTGTAGGAAAATGCCGAAGTAAAGTCAAGTGCCTTACCGGTGTTGTCCTTTACCTTCAGCGCGGACAGATAGTTGTTCGGATTTCTCACCATTGCCGGCTCTGCAACAGCCGTTTCCGGCATGTCGTTGTAGACCGGTATACTGAAGGAAATCTTCATGGTTTCAAACTTGTCCATTGCACTGTATGCGAGGTAAACCTTGTATGCTTCCGACTTCGGCGCCTCAACGTTCGCCATATACTGGTGTCCATAGGTATTTTTCGCGGATACGTTGAATTTCTGAAGATAAATCGTATCCTGTCCGCGGCTGATATAGTTATTGCCGATATAGTAAGCTCCGCCGACAAGCGCACGATAACGGTTATTCCACGGAATCATCGCCGCCCGATTCATGGTGGATGAGGTGCTTCCGTATTTTGCAAACTTCAAACCGTTCTTGATTGCACCCAGACTTGCCGTTGAGTTGTAGGCTCCGATATTGTAAAAATTGTAATATCCTTCAAAGCCCGCAACCGTACCGGATACACTCTGACTGAACTGCGTACTGCTGATGACGACCTCCTGCTTCACACGGGAAGCAAGGTGGTAAGCGCTTACGCCGGAGTATTCCGCGGCCTCCATAAATGCCTGGGAATACAAAATACTCTTCGTATTGCCGTCAGCATCCTTGTACGAGAATTTTGTCTTGTACATCGGAGTTCCCTTTAAGATATTTTCCACACCGGCCTGCGTCTGATTTTCCGAATCGGCTCTTAGGGATTCAAACATAAATACATACTGTTCCGTAAGCCAGTTTCTCGGGTCCATAAAATACTGGAGTCCCGCGTTGGACACGGTAACCCAGGTACTTCCGTCGTAAGGGATAAATGCATCCCTGTCCCATGCATAGGCTCCGGGCGCAAAGGAAAGCCATTTCAGCGCTTTGCTGTTAGGAATCAGATTATATCCAACCGTATCCTCGTTGCTGATGACATCGGCCCACTTCAAACCCGTCTGCATCGCTGTAAAGGTCCAGTTCGGATGTTCCTGGTGAAGCGCCAGAAGGTACGGCAGGTAACTCTCCGGAAATCCTTCTGCACGCATTTTCTCAAGGAAATCCCCATCCTCATCGTACGGGCTGAAAGGAATCGGATCCGGCTGCGCGCAAAGCAGCAGGTTCTGCAGTTTGACATAACCGTAAACAACCGTTTTCTTCCACTGGCATGCCACCTTCATCCATTTGACGCCGCCTGCGGTGTATTCGCCGGTGATACAAACCATCTGACCCTTGCTGACAGAAATCCCGGCGCCGGACGCATCGGTCTGCACCGTCCCCGCAGGAGTTTTATACAACTGTCCTGCCGTCTGCACCGCAGCCCAGATATCGTAATTCTTCCAGGTCAGATCCATATACTGACTTGCCGCATAGCCCTGAACTTCCTTGCCGTTCAGCTCCACAGAAACAAGATACCATACCATGGAGTCGTTCAGAACCATTCCGTAAACATGGAGGATCTGACGATCGTAAAGCTTACCGAGAATCGAATAGGCTGTTGAAGGCCCGGAACGCAGATTTACGGAGGAAGCATTCATTTTTGCCTCAATCCAGTACGGCGGATTGTCCACCGGAACATTGATTGGAATATCCTCCTCATCCGGAATCTCCTCCGAAAGCTGCACATACGTTGCCAGCATATAACCTTCGTATCGTTTTTCGTTTACCGTCGTATAGACCAAATACCACAAATCACCGTTTTTGTCATAATCGGTACCGGTAACGGTAACCGGATGATTCTTTGTGAGTGTTACCAATTTGCCAAATTCGGTTCCCGCACCGCTTCGCATATTCAGAGACGTTGCTCTGACATTTGCGGCAATGGCATAGGTCGGTCTCGGCTTGGGCGTACTTGTTGCCGTCGGCTTCGGCGTACTCGTCGCTGTCGGCTTCGGCGTATTTGTTGCTGTCGGCTTTGGTGTATTCGTCGCCGTCGGCTTCGGCGTATTCGTTGCTGTCGGTCTCGGCGTATTCGTTGCTGTCGGCTTCGGCGTACTTGTCGCTGTCGGCCTCGGCATATTTGTTATCGGCGGTGCGGTTCCCGTTACCGCAATATAAGCTGCCAGAACATAACCGGTAATCTGACTGCCCTGATAGTTTACCGTTACCCGGTACCACAACGCTCCGCTGCCGTCCTTCTGTTCCGCAAGAATCGTCACCCTGGTATTTCGATTCAAGGTGGCATATTTACTGTAATTGGTGCCTGCACCGGAACGAATATTTAACGCACCGGCATCAACGTATCCCAAACGGCTCGGCACCTGCGTCGGCGCCTTTGTCGGGGTTACCGTCACCTTTTTTGCAGGGGTCGGCGTTGCAATATCCGAAAGAGGCCGCGCAAGCTTAATATACGTGCCGAGCATGTAGCCGCTCACCTCTTTACCGCCGACCGTTGCCGTCATACGATACCAGACTTTTCCCGCGCTGTCCTTTTTGCTTCCATATACCCGAATCCCGGTATTTTTTGAGAGCGTCGCAACCTTCGCATAGGAGGTTCCGGCATCCTTACGGATATTCAGGGAATTTGCCGTAACCGCAGCATTTACATAAGTCACCGTACCCGCAGGCGTCGGGGTCTTCTCCGGTGCTTTGGTCGGCGTCGGAGAACTCGTCTGTACCGGCTCTGTTTTGATATATGCCGCAAGACAATATCCCGTGATAGAGCTGCCTTGGAATATCATACGAATCTGGTACCAGTCTCCGCTGGTTTTCAAAACCGCCACACGGTCATTTTTATGTAACTGAACCAGACTGCCTCCCGAGGTAACGATGGCATACCCGGTTCCCGGACCCGAGCGGACATTTAACGTGTTTGCGGTACAATACCCTTCGAGTTCAACCGCACGAGCAACATTTCTTCCGATATCCGGTTCACACAAACAGACGCATTGCAGCATAATACACAGCACAAGAAACAACGCAATTCGACTTTTCCTCACCATCGTCTCCTTTCCGGGACAGATTTCCCTATTTTTCTACTCTTGTCTTATTGTAATGCGAAACACCGATAACTTCAAGAGAAAAATGCTCAAAAACTGTCAAAAAACTTAAAAAAGGCACTGAAAGATGTAATCTCAGTGCCCTGAATATGAAACTATGGATGCTTGTACGAATCGGCAGCATTTTCAGCGCCCAAGGGCTGCTGCCCTCGCCAAACTATGCTTCGTCAATTGCCTTGCCGATGTCATTTCTCTTGTACTTGTTATCAAAATGAATCCACTCGGTTGCAGCATAAGCATTGGCTCTTGCCTGCTTCAAATCTGCGCCCAGTGCAGTTACGCCGAGAACACGTCCGCCGTTTGTTACAATCTGACCTTCCGCATTTTTCCCCGAGCCGGCATGGAATACAAAGTAGCCGTCCTTATCGTCAAATGCCTCCAGACCGGTAATCGGGAACCCCTTTTCATAATGCTCCGGATAACCGTCGGATGCAAGCACAACACAAACTGCCGCATTGTCCTCAAACTCCAACTGAATCTCGGAAAGCGTTCCGTTTACACAAGCCTGCATAACTTCAATAATGTCATTCTTCATTCGGGGAAGAACAACCTGGGTCTCGGGGTCGCCGAAACGCGCATTGTACTCAAGCACCTTCGGACCGTCGGGAGTCAGCATCAATCCGCAGAACAAGACGCCTACGAAATCTCTGCCCTCTGCCCTCATGGCATCCATGGTCGGCTGATAGATGTACTTCTGGCAGAAATCATCCACCTCTTTGGTATAGA
>DLOO01000080.1:6442-7053 GCA_002479645.1 Lachnoclostridium sp. UBA7482
ATGCTTATCCAGCATAATCTCCTTAACGCCGTCCAAAGCGGACTGCCTGTCGGGACAAATCAGCACGCCCTTGCCAAGCGCCAGACCATCTGCCTTGAGAACAATCGGAAACTTAGCGGTTTCCAAGTATGCCATTGCCGCCGCAGCGTCGGTAAACACCTCATATGCTGCGGTAGGAATGTTATACTTTTTCATAAGCTCCTTGGAAAATGCCTTACTGCCTTCGATGATTGCCGCATTTGCACGCGGTCCAAAGGTCGGGAAGCCGGCTGCCTCAAATGCATCTACGATGCCGCCCACAAGCGGATCATCCGGTCCCACAATCACGAAGTCCACTGCATGTTCCCCGGCAAACGCTACCAGCTTGTCAAATTCCATAACACCAATCGGCACGCACTCCGCAATCTTTTCGATGCCGGCGTTGCCCGGTGCACAATAAATCTTTGATACTTTGCTGCTCTTTGCAACGGTTGCGGCAATGGCATGTTCCCTGCCGCCGCCGCCGATAATCATAACCTTCATGTTATTTTCTCCCTGCATTATGCAATATAGTAATTTCCATTATCATCAAGCTTCAGACGGCCGTCGGCAATCGCATCAATGACTGTCGG
>DLOO01000080.1:7074-7199 GCA_002479645.1 Lachnoclostridium sp. UBA7482
CGGCGCTGCAAAACCTCAGGCGTATCTCCGGGCTTTACGGCAACAGCCTTCTGTAAAATAATCGGCCCGGTATCGGTGCCGCTGTCTACAAAATGCACCGTTGCACCGGTCACCTTCACGCCGCG
>DLOO01000080.1:7317-16603 GCA_002479645.1 Lachnoclostridium sp. UBA7482
AAGTACAACCAAATCCGGCTGCATACCGTCAATTGCCGCAAGAAGCGCATCGTTAAACGCTTCTCTCGTCTCGTAATCCCCGGGAGATACGCATACACCGGGAACGCCCGCATTTGCCGCGCGGGTCAGGGCGTAGGCATTCTTTTTATTGCTGATAACGCCGCAAATCCGGGTATTGGAAATCTCACCGTTCTGTATACTGTCCAAAATGGCCT
The DNA here is from genome assembly GCA_002479645.1 of Lachnoclostridium sp. UBA7482. Lineage (GTDB taxonomy): Bacteria > Bacillota > Clostridia > Lachnospirales > Lachnospiraceae > ISDg. Next base: position 7,533 of record DLOO01000080.1, read on the forward strand.
GAAGATTGGTTCCGCCGCCGGAAACCAGAACAACTACATTCAGCATATAGTAATTCCTTTCTCGCCGTCCTTAATCTCGCCAACAATATAAGCCGTCTCACCTGCAGCAGCAAGAAGTCTCAGAGCCTCATCTGCCTTAGCAGGATCTACAGCTATCATCATACCGATACCCATATTGTNNTATTGTAGGTATTGTACATCATATGCTCTTCGATACCGCCCTCTTTTGCCATCAGTTTGAAGATTGCAGGTACTTCGTAGCTATTCTTAATAATCATTGCATTCTTGCCGTCCGGAAGCATACGGGGAATATTCTCGTAGAAACCGCCGCCGGTAATATGACTGCAAGCCTTCACGGTAACTCCGCCGTCCTTCAAAGCCTTCAATGCCTTTACGTAAATCTTGGTAGGAGTCAGCAAAGCCTCGCCGAGAGTACATCCGAGAGAATCGCTGTAACGGTTCAGAGATGCAGCGCTCATATCAAATACCTTACGGACAAGAGAGTAACCGTTGGAATGAATACCCGAGGAAGCAATACCGATAATGGTATCTCCCGCCTTAACATTTGCACCGGTAACGATTTCGTCCGCATCAACGATACCGACTGCGAAACCTGCAAGGTCATACTCGTCAACCGGATAGAAACCGGGCATCTCCGCGGTCTCTCCGCCGATCAATGCACAGCCGGACTGCTTACATCCCTCTGCAACCCCCTGAACGATGGTAGCAATCTTTTCGGGATAGTTCTTGCCGCATGCAATATAATCCAGAAAGAACAAAGGCTCACCGCCTGCACATGCAATATCGTTTACACACATGGCAACGCAGTCGATACCGATGGTATCATGCTTGTCCATCAAAAATGCCAATTTCAGCTTGGTACCTACGCCGTCCGTACCGGAAACAAGCGTAGGACGCTTCATTTTCATAAATCCTTCCAAAGAAAAAGCGCCGGAGAAACCGCCAAGCCCTCCCAGTACTTCCGGGCGCATGGTTTCCTTTACATGCTTCTTCATCAACTCGACCGCCTTATATCCGGCCTCAATATCCACACCGGCGTTCTTGTAATCCATAAGATTTTCTCCTTTCGGGTGTATAAAATTCTTTGCTCGGCAGCCTTTTCCGCCATTTGACCGGAACCGACCCCTCTTGCTCTTATTGTAACATACATTCGGGAAAAGAACACCCTTTATAATTACATTATGTTTTAATTTCAATCATAAGCCATACTTATAAAACAATTCCTTTTTATAAGTAACGCTTTTAATTCCGGTTGGCAAATACGACCTTACTCGTTTGCATATCCCTGATAACCAACGGTCTCGATGCGTTCCTTTTTCTTCATAACGCCGGCTTTCAGTTCTTCCTTGTAAGCCTCAATCTTGGAAAGAAGCTCCGGATTACCGATGGCAAGCATCTTTGCCGCCAGGATACCTGCATTCGCCGCACCGTCAATGGCAACAGTTGCTACCGGAATACCGGACGGCATCTGTACGATGGAGTACAGGGAGTCCACACCGGACAATGTCTTGGTGTGAATCGGAACGCCGATAACCGGAAGCGGGAAAATAGCCGCGCACATACCGGGCAAATGCGCCGCGCCGCCGGCTCCTGCAATAATCACGGAAAATCCTCTGTCCTTTGCCTCAGATGCATAATCGAAAAATACATCAGGCATACGGTGAGCGGAAATAATTGTCAGCTCATAATCAATTCCGAATTTTTCAAGTATCTCTGCCGCTTTCTTCATAATCGGCAGATCGGAATCACTGCCCATTACAATACCTACTTTTGCCATAGCCGTATCCTTTCTTTTATCGTGCAGTGCACATTTTCTGACCCTCGTAAGGGTATTTTTCATAGTTGTGAAACTCTGTCCGTCCGGTAACTTTCTCGGTTACTCGATACTCTCGTTCAAAGCCTCGGTTCCCGGTACCACAAACTTTCCGCCTGCAATTACCTTCCTCTGTCTGCCATCCCTGCAGCCAACGGTAATGGAATCCAATTCGTCATAAGGAATCGTAATGTCCGTATGGCATTGGAAATACGCATGATCCGGATCGGTGCTGCGAAGTGCGGAGCATTCGTTCTCTCTTGCCACAATTTCCTTACCGTCCGGATTGTAAACTCTGTGATCCTCCTCATGGGAATAACACGTATCGCCTACTGCAAAATGCGGTCCGGTCTTCTCGGCAATCAGAATCGGCAGAACCTGTTGAATCCCGAACTTCCGTCCCATACGGTATGCGGTCGTATTGGTACCGATGGCAAACTCACCCATCGGCAGGGTATCCCGGTTCTTCATAACATTTTCTTTGAAATACCGACGGTTTTCTTCCTCGCTGTCGAAATTGCCGCAGCTGTAATCGGAAATCATACCGTCCTTAAACCACACCTTCAAATCACGGTAACCGTTTCCGTTCAGGTGCACCTGACTTACATGAAGCAATCCGTTGGTTCCCTTTAATTTCGGTGAGGTGAATACCTCTCCAACCGGAATATTGACGTCCGCAGTACAGTTCTCGAAAACCGTCTCTTTCGTCGAATCCTTCAATTCGTAGAAGGAAATCGTAAGGTCGGTCTGATTTTCTCCCGCACCCTTAACGTGCGCTTCATATCCCTGGTCGAGTACGTCGATAATCTTCTGCTGAATATCCTTATATTGCTGATTATCCAAAGTATTGACTTTAATCGTCTCTTCAAATATCTCCTGAAATTTCGGTCCGATGCTCGGAACCGGATAAGCAATGATAGTAAAGGAAGTCTCGTCAGAAGGCAGGTATTTCTCCGCAATCCGCTCGCTTGTCACCGCTTTTTCCACAAGCAGCTTCTGCAGTCTCTCGTCAGCGGTAATAACCGCCGCCTTTCCCTTAGGCTCAAATCCCGGCTCTCCGAAGGTTTCCTGCACGGCAGGTCCCGCATACAGTGCACACTCGTCCGCAACCGTCTCATAAGCCTCCGTTAACATGCGTCCGAGCACATCGAGCAGCCGGCGATTGAGTACAAGCAGCAGGTCATTTCTATGATCGTAATCATACTGCCGGTTTGCTGCTGTTGCGTAAAGGCCGGTAGGACGACCGAAACGGCGGAATAAAATCCTGCTGTCCTGCGGGAACAGCACAACCTTCTTGCCCAGCGCCTCAAAGCGTCGTACCGCCTCGCGCGTCACACGTTCAAAACCAAGTGCCGTATGCAATACGACAATCTGCTTCTTGGAAAAATCCATACGCATCGTTTCAAAGCCGCGGACATAGCCATCCACATAAGTTCCCGCCATCAACGCAATCGTCTCCTCGGGAAGACCTCTTAAGAAATCGGCCATCTCCTTTTCGACATCCGAAACGTATTCTCCGAACAGGTACAAATAGCGGTTATTCTCCAAGGACTCCTTCAATACGATATCATAATAGAATCGGTTTTCGGGCTTAAAAGTTTCCCACATCTTTGCTTTTTGATACTCCCCGCAATAGTCATGCACATAATAAAACAATGCGCGTCGGATTGCATTGGCATCCGCCTTATCACACAGCAGGTTATACACTTCAACGAAGAGTTCCATCGCATACGTCAGGGAGACTCTCTCCCCGTCAAATACAGCCGGACGCATCGCACGAAGCTCGGCCAGCACGGCAGAGCATACACGGCCGCTTGTTTTTCCGAGCTTGTCAACCGCATATTCCGGATTTGCAAAGGACGCTTCGTAAGCCTCTCCCTGAACCTGACCGTAAAATACCCGGTTCTCTTCTGCCAACTCGTCCTCCGATAACCGCGCACGCTTTCCGTTTGCACTTAATTCATAACTATCGCAAAGGGAAAGGGCAATTTTTGCACCCTCCCGTCCAAAAAGTCGTACCGACTCTGCCCGTCCGGATAAAATCTCTTCCGTCTCCGCAAGAATGCTCTCCATGCGCCCGCGCATCAGCTCATAACGCTCCGGAAGCATCTCGTCTTCTTTCCAGTAACCCATATATTTCTCCTTCAAAACTCATTTTCACAGCGTGAGCCGCGGTTCCCGATTCCCTGCGGAATCATCTATATCACTGTCCCAATCAGATAAATCGCAAATAATGTAATAAGCAGCGCACCGTTTAATATCGCTCCGGCAAGAACCGACTTATAAAATACATTGCTTTCTTTCATGCCCTTTGCCGCGGCCGAAATCCCGCAGCCTGCAAGAACCAAAAGACTCATGGCAAGCATACCGATTCGGTTCGTGTCGGCCTTCGGAGACCTTGCTTCATAAACAAGCAAAAACAGGATGCCCCAGCCGACAGCTCCGAGCATCCATGATAATTTGCCCATACCGGAGTGATTTCTTCCCCGGTAACGAATCTTTTTTTCTTCACGAATTGGATTTCCGATTACTTTATCCTTCATGCACTATCTCACTTTTCCGAAAATACTCAAATCAGACGACATCCTTCATGGTGTAAAGTCCCGGACCCTTGCCTGCAAGATATTTCGCCGCAACAACAGCGCCCTTGCCGAAAATCTCACGGGAGTACGCGGTATGCTTAATCTCGATCACCTCATCGCGGCCTGCGAAAATAATCTCATGCTCGCCGACAATCGTACCGCCGCGAACTGCGGAAATACCGATTTCATTCACCGGTCTCTGCTCTCTTCTCTGAGAACGGTCAAAAACATAGTTGTACTCTTCGCTCAGGACTTCCTGAATCGCATCTGCGAGTGCAAGTGCGGTTCCACTGGGCGCATCCAGCTTACGACGATGGTGCTTTTCAACAATATCTACGTCAAAGCCTTCCTTCATCAGAACCGAGGCAGCGGTCTGAATCAGGCGGCTCACAACATTGACGCCAAGGGACATATTGGCAGAACGAAGAATCGGCTGCTCCTTTGCGGCCTCCTGAATCTCCCTAATCTGCTCTGCGGTATAACCGGTAGAGCAAAGTACGAGCGGCAGGTTAATCGCCTTTGCATCCGCAAGAAGCCCGGTAAGCTCCTTCGGAGAGGAAAAATCAATCAGCACATCGGCTTCCTCCTGTACGGAAGCCAAATCCATATAAACCGGATAGGTATTCCCCATCTGACCGGTAATGTCAATACCTGCGACAATGGCCGCCTCGGCGTCATTTGCCACAATATCCGTAATAACTCTTCCCATGTGACCGTTACAGCCACGCATAATGATTCGAATCATGGTCGGTGTCCTTTATCCCCGGGGATAATCCTTTCGTATGTTCTCGACGCCGTGCACTCCCGCAGATGCAGGAATGGCACAGTGCCTATGTATCATTACAGATTACAGTAAATTCATCTTCTTCATTTCCTGTTCAAGAACTGCAGCGGTCTCCGGCTCCATCTCGGTAAGCGGGGAACGAAGCGAACCTGCCTCAAGTCCCATAAGGTTCAGAGCCTTCTTAACCGGAATCGGATTCACTTCCTTGAACAATGCCTTAATCAGGAAGAAGTAATCCACCTGAAGCTGACGAGCCTTGTCCACGTCGCCGCGAAGGTAGCTTGCTGCCATCTCGTGGGTTTCCGCGGGAGCTACATTTGCAAGCACGGAAATAACCCCCTTGCCGCCAAGAGACATTACCGGAATCACCTGATCGTCATTACCGGAATACACATCCATCTTGCCCTCGGTTCTTGCCATAATCTCAGCAACCGCAGACAAATCACCGGACGCTTCCTTTACCCCTACAATATTTTTCACATTCTTAAAGAGAAATGCAGCGGTCTCCGGTTTAATATTGCAGCCGGTACGAGACGGTACATTGTAAAGAATAACCGGCTTTTCGGTGCATGCCGCGATTGCGGAAAAATGCGCAATCAGACCTTTTTGGGTAGCCTTGTTGTAGTAAGGAGTTACGACAAGGAACGCGTCGGCGCCGGCACGATCCGCCTCTTCAGTCAGGTAAATCGCAGTCTCGGTACAGTTCGATCCGGTACCTGCGATAACCGGAACTCTTCCGGCAACCTTCTCAACACAGAAACGGATGCAGTCCAAATGCTCCTCATGGGTCAAAGTGGACGCCTCACCGGTAGTACCGCAGACAACAATAGCGTCGGTACCTTTCTCTATCTGAAACTCAATGAGCTTCGCAAATGCAGTATAATTCACCTGCTTTTCCTCAGTAAACGGGGTAACAATAGCAACAGCAGATCCGGTAAATACAGACATAATTTCCTCCCTCCCTGCATTTCACAGGTTTTCGTTCTAGTCTATGCAAATTGTGATTGTCTTGTGAAAAGGACAATTTGCACCTTATTCCTGTCACGATTGCTGCACGGCAGCATATCGTGACTATTATTATGTATATATTAGCATTTCCGAAATCGGATGTCAAGAAAAGCGCATCTTGAGTTTCCGTATTTTTTATCCAGCAGTGTCTGCCGCTTAATGCGGCAGGTATTTTGCACAAAAATCTGTCTGAAAAATATATTTTTCAATCGGATTTTTGTGCAAAAACAATCAATTTCAGAGAAATTTTACTGCCGGATAAAAATACGGAAACTCAAGATGCGCATATCTTTTACTCGGACAAAAATTCCAGCTTGCTTACCGATACCTCATAGGCAATTCTCTTTTCAAATTCCGTCTCGGACAGCTTCTTCTGATATTCTCTCGATTGGATTCGTCCCCACAGCTGGATATGTCCGCCTACCTGGAAGCCCTCCGCAAACCTTGCATTTCTTCCCCAGCAAATGCACGGAATATAATCGGACTTTCCGTACGGCCGATTAACCGCAAGCAGAAGGTCCGCAATTTCTCTTCCGAGCGGAGTTTTACGGTAAATCGGAGGCTTGCATACAAATCCATCCAGGAAAATGTAATTCGGCTTCATTTCCATTTCCTCGGTCATCTCATCATACACGGCTACTTCTCTCGCGAAAACCGAAAGCACCAGCCGGTTTTTATTCTCCTCGTGGCGATTATAGGAACGAAACTGTCCACTGACAACGAGATATTTTCCGTCAATAGGTTCCTCCACATTAATCAGTCGCTCTGATACCATTACCGGTATAATATCGTAGGACTCACTCAGCCGTCCTACGGAAACCTCCAGCAAATAAAAACCCTCTCCAAATACATCGTGACTAAACGTAAATCCGCCGGTAACCTGCCCCGCAATACTCACCTGGTTGTTTTCAAACACCTTATCAGTCATTTCTTAATCTCTCCCTTCTTATGTCACAACATCTTATGTGTTGCACCTCGTATTATAACTGGAAATATTTTCCATTTCAAGGGAATTTTACCTAATTCATCTGACAAATTTCGACAAAAAGAAATTTCTGTTTAATATAAATATTGTTACAAGTGGCTCTTGCAAAAAAACAGGCATTTGTTTATTATAGTACTGTTTGACCTTATTATCGTTGTTTACTTCAAAACGGAGGAAGAAAATGAAACGCGAAGATATCAGAAATATCGCAATTATCGCCCACGTTGACCACGGCAAAACGACCCTGGTTGATGAGCTTCTCAAGCAGAGCGGCGTGTTCCGTACCGGTCAGGTTGTCGAGGAGCGCGTTATGGACAGCAATGACATCGAAAGAGAACGGGGAATTACCATTCTCTCCAAAAATACCGCAGTATATTATAAGGGCGTCAAAATCAACATTATCGATACCCCCGGTCATGCCGATTTCGGCGGCGAGGTTGAGCGGGTTCTCAAGATGGTGAACGGCGTTATCCTCGTAGTTGACGCATTTGAAGGCCCGATGCCCCAGACCAAATTCGTTCTGAAGAAGGCGCTGGAGCTGCATCTCCCTGTTATCGTCTGCATCAACAAGATTGACCGTCCGGAGGCACGCCCCACAGAGGTTATCGACGAGGTGCTCGAGCTTTTTATCGACCTTGACGCCGATGACGAACAGCTTGACTGTCCGTTCGTCTATGCTTCCGCAAAGAGCGGTATCGCTATGTTCGAGCTTTCCGATGCCGGTCAGAATATGGAGCCGCTTTTTGAAACGATTATCGACTACATTCCCGCTCCGGAGGGCGAAGAGGACGCCGTTACCCAGGTGCTGATCAGTACCATTGATTACAATGAATATGTCGGCCGTATCGGTGTCGGCAAGGTGGATAACGGAACCATTCGCGTGAATCAGGACTGCGTCATCGTAAACCATCACGATCCGGACAAGCTGCGCAAGGTTAAAATCAGCAAGCTCTATGAGTTTGACGGTCTGAAGAAGATCGAGGTCGCTGAAGCAACCGTCGGTGCCATCGTAGCCATTTCCGGTATTGCAGATCTTCATATCGGTGATACGCTCTGCTCTCCCGAGAATCCGGTTGCCATTCCGTTCCAGAAGATTTCCGAGCCGACGATTTCCATGAATTTCCTTGTAAATGACAGTCCTCTGGCAGGTCAGGAAGGCAAGTTCGTTACCTCCCGTCACTTAAGAGACCGTCTCTTTAAGGAGTTAAATACCGACGTCTCCCTTCGTGTTGAGGAAACCGAGACGACGGAAGCATTTAAGGTATCCGGTCGAGGCGAGCTGCATTTGTCCGTATTGATTGAGAATATGCGCCGTGAAGGCTTTGAGTTCGCCGTAAGTAAGGCCGAGGTTATCTACCACTACGACGAGAACGGCAAGAAGCTGGAGCCGATGGAAGAATGTATTGTGGATGTTCCCGAAGAATACTCCGGTACCGTTATCGAAAAGCTCTCCTATCGTAAGGGCGAGCTGCAGGGCATGAGCGTATCTGCATCCGGTTCCACCCGACTGACCTTCCTGATTCCTTCCCGCGGTCTGATTGGTTATCGCGGCGAATTCATGACCGATACCAAGGGCGAAGGCATCATGAATACGATTTTCAACGGTTATGCTCCTTACAAGGGTGATTTGAACTATCGTTCCCAGGGAAGCCTGATTGCATATGACCTCGAGAAGCTCGTCCGTATCGATAAATTCAAGACACTGTTCNNTTACCTACGGTCTGTTCAATGCACAGGAGCGCGGTGCGCTCTTCATCGGCGCCGGCGCTAAGGTTTATGCCGGAATGGTTGTCGGCCAGAACGGTAAAGCCGAGGACGTTGAAGTAAATGTCTGCAAGAAGAAGCAGCTGACCAACACCCGTTCCTCCGCTGCCGACT
>DLOO01000080.1:16609-25035 GCA_002479645.1 Lachnoclostridium sp. UBA7482
ATCATGAGTCTGGAACAGTGTCTTGAATTTATCGATACGGACGAGCTTCTCGAGGTTACCCCGAAGAGCCTTCGTATCCGTAAAAAAATTCTCGATTCCCTGATGCGTAAGAGATCGAACAGAAAATAATAATCCACATATACTTCAAATAATAGACACACCCCCGAGAATTTCGGGGGTGTTTGTTTTATCCATACCGCAGGAACAAACATACCCCCGAGTCGACCTCGGGGGTATCTGTTTTTAAGATTATAAAGACTATCTCGGAATGTACTTCACATATTTCTGAACATTCGTAATATCTCCGCCTGCATTTACCTGGCTTGAAGACTCATATCCATCTACCACTCTGCTATACTGGAAAATCTTGGTATAGTAGGTTGCATAACTGGTATAGTATTCAAATCGGAAGAATCGAGGTGTACCAATGTGTGTCTTGTCCGCAGGAAGAATGCTCGCACAGTTATAACTCGACAAACACAAAATAAGGTGTTGCAGATATGTTGCAACACCTTTTTACTATTTTGACCTTGATCACTATGTTCCGATGACAGGCATTTCAAAGAACACTTGTCATACTTTAGTCCACAATACTGAATAAGTCACCGTCTTTTTTAACCATTTTATATTTAACAAATGCATTCAAAATCGCACTCATATCAGACTCGGTTGTACCTTCCGGAAGTTTTCCTTTGCTTTCCTTCTGGATATCGGCATAGGAAACACCAGTACTCTTATGTTTCGTAAGAATATCAAAGAGAACCTTCGCCACAGCAGCGCCTTTGCTATCTTCTTTATCGGCATTCGCCTTGGAAGATGCTGCCTTTCCATTGTCCTTTGCATTATCGGGCAATGATTTTGTATCCGGCTTTTCACCGATTAAGAAGGTAGCCTGCGGCTGAGGCATCTCACTCTCATTCATCGGAAGTGCCGGCAACGGCAATGAGAACTTAAGGCCTTCAAAACTCTTCTTGGAAATAATCACTTCCGTTTCGGAAACGACCTTCTTCATTACGTTTGCCATCTTTTCGTAATCCATTCCCTTGGAAACGATTGCTTCGAACTTGTCATAGTCAAATTCCTTCGGCGGTTCCGGCTTTTCTTCTTCCTTCTTAAATACAAGAAGTGTCTGCTTTTCTTTCTTCTTGGAGCTGAACAAATTAGCAAAGAAACCCTGCTTATTGCCATTCTCCATCTCCTGCGCCAATGTTACTTCCCAGCCATCCGCTGCCTGTTCCATAATCACACGATTGATAGTCTCTGCAACTACATCGTATGAAACACCCTCATCATTGGGTATCGGTACAATAACTGACTTATACTGTGTCATTGCTATCCTTATCCTCCGTTTGCCTTAATAATAAAACCCTTTTCATGGTCTCGCCGCTGCGATTCTATGCCAAATACGTCTTGTATGTATTTGACAATTTTAGGACCATCCACCACAACTTCTAGTATATTCGGCAACAAATATTTTTTCAACTGTTTTTGTTAAAAAGAATAAAAATATTATTCGTAAAAAGGTGTTTCACTTATCTGTTCTCCTCTAACAGTTTCTCTGCCTCTGCAAAACTGCAGCCCTGCTTCTTGGCAAGCGCTGCCACGTCCTCGTACTCCCATTTTTCTCTGCGGATTCCATACCCCTCCGAAATCTTCTGGCGAATGTCTCCGTAAGGCGTACTTACCTTCTCCACACATCTCGCAAGCGTCATCCGTTCCCAACCGCGCGTCCGTACACCAATGGTCGTCGTATGAGTAAGCACCAGTTTTGCCATCCGTTCCTTATCCTCAATCCGGCACAAGACACTAAACATCACTCCCGGACGATTTTTCTTCATTCCGACCGATATAGTGTAAACATCCAATGCCCCCGCTTCCATGATGCGTTCCATGGCAAATCCGACGGCCTCCGGACTCATATCATCCAGATTGCAGCAAAGTTCGGTGATTTCCTGCGCAGATTCTGTTTTACTTCCCGCGTCTTCCGTCTCCCCAAACATGACACGCACACAGTTGGCTGCCTCAAAATCCTTCTTTCCCATTCCGTATCCGATGCGTTCCACACGCATGGCAGGCATTTGCCCATAACGCGTTGCAAAATGCTGCAAAAGCGCAGCTCCCGTAGGCGTACATAGCTCCCCTCGAATACTGCCGCTGTAAATCGGCGCACCCTTAAGGATAAATGCGGTTGCGGGCGCAGGCACGGGAAGAATCCCATGGGCGCAATGGACATGACCGCTTCCCACATGAATCGGCGAAACGACTACCTGCTCGGGTGCAAGCTCCCGCATCAAAAGACAAACCGCCGTCACATCGGCAATCGCATCCATCGTTCCGACCTCATGGAAATGAATCTCCGTCACCGGAACACCGTGTGCATGGCTCTCCGCTTCTGCAATCAGAGAATATACTGCCATTACATCTGCTTTTACCTGCTCCGATACCGACAGCGCAGCAATGATATTCTGAACATCCTGCATACTGCTGTGATGATGGTCGTGATTGTGGTGGTGCTCATGCTCGTGGTGGCTATGCTCATGGTCGTGCTCGTGGTCGTGCCCGTGCTCTTGCTCGTGCACGTGGTCATGATGATGCCCATGCTCGTGCTCATGGTAATGCTCATCGTGGCTATGCTCTTCTTCTCCGTTTACGGTAACGCACATTTGCGTCCCGGTAATGCCGCATTTGACGCTTTTCTCTGCCGCAATGCAGACACCCGGAATTCCCAGGACATTTAACATCTTCACAAATGCCTCTTTGTCCGGAAGCAATTCCAGAAGCGCTGCGGTAAGCATATCCCCCGCAGCCCCCATACCGCAGTCAATAAATAATGTTTTCATATCTCTTCCCCATATGGTTAATTCGGCTGGCCTGAAATGCCGCTCCGAATCCATTATCAATATTCACAACCGATACACCGCTTGCACAGGAGTTTAACATGGAGAGTAAGGCTGCCATTCCTTCAAATGCGGCGCCATAGCCAACACTTGTCGGCACCGCAATTACCGGGCACTCTACCAGACCGCCCACAACACTTGCCAGTGCCCCTTCCATGCCCGCAATGCATATGATAACATTGGCGCTCATCAGCTCGTCCGCATGCGAAAGCAAACGATGAAGTCCCGCAACACCCACATCGTAAAGGCGCAGCACCTGATTGCCGAATACCTCCGCCGTTACCGCGGCCTCCTCCGCTACCGGAATATCGCTCGTTCCGGCTGTCACAACCGCAATCGTTCCGACGCCGTCCGGCTTCGGCAGTTCCCCTAAGATACCGACGCGTGCAACCGCATCGTAACGAATCGGATGTTTTTCCCGAATCACTTCGGCTGCTTCTTTCCCAAGACGCGTAATCAACACCGGTTCCTGACCGCTTGCCGTCATTGCATCAAGAATTCCAATCATCTGTTCCGGCGTCTTTCCGCCGCCGTAGATGACCTCAGCCACTCCCTGACGCACCTTCCGATGGGTGTCGAGCTTCGCAAAGCCCAAATCCTCAAAGGGCTTTGTCTTTATTTTGAGCAGCGCCTCTTCCGTACTCATGGAACCGTTCCGTACTGCCTCTAAAATCTCTTTTGCAGACAAACTCATGGCCGTACCTCCAAATCAAGCAACACGGACTTGTAATCCTGTTTCAAATACTCCGCAATCTCTTTTCGATGTGCAAGCAAAAGCGTAAGCTCTTCCTCTCCCACCTGCACCTTTGCCGCATCCCCCAGCATCCGAACACGGAAATTCCGGAACCCCAGCTGCATCAGATATTCCTCTGCACGCTCGGTGGCAGTAAGCATCTCCGGCGTAATTCGTGTCCCCCACGGAATCCTTGTAGCAAGACATGCATACGCCGGCTTATCCCAGGTAAATAACCCCGCTTCCTTTGACAGCCGCCGTACCTCCGCCTTGGTAAGACCACACTCACGAAGAGGCGAGCGCACCCGCAGTTCCTCCAGTACCTTCATACCGGGACGGTCTTCCGTATCATCGCTTGCATTAGTTCCGTCGATCAAAACGGAGAACCCGTCTTTTTTCGCTGCCTCCAAGATGCTGCCGAATATTAGCGACTTGCAATAATAACAGCGATTGGCAGGATTTGCCGCGACCTCCTCCGACGCAAGCACGTCCTTTTCAAGAACGGTCATATCGGCATGCAGTTCCTCCGCAAGGCGTCTTGCATCCCGATACTCAAACTCCGGTTGAAAAGCGGATTTTACATAATAGGCGCGGACATGGCACCCACAGCGAATTGCTTCGCAGAGTAAATATGCCGAATCCACGCCTCCGGAAAATGCCAATGCAACCTTCCGATTCTCTTTGAAAAACTCTCTCAGGTTCATATTGATAGCTCCATGCCGTCATAAATTGCCTGTTTGATACGGTCATACATCGGAGTTCTGCTTCCGTTTGCCTGCTGCACCATATAAATAAATGTCATATCATTTACGCGGTCCATGCAGACATAATTCCCGGTCCATCCGTCCCAACCGAATTCTCCGACAAATGCCGGATGGTAGGACACCTCCTCCGGATGTGTCAGAACGCGCATCAGGCTGCCGTAATTAAATCCCCTGAGGGAATCCCAATTACACCAACGTCTCTGCTCCTCCGTAAGCTTCGGCATTGTCATCTGCTCTACCGTTTCCGGCTTCAGAATCGTTACCGCCTCACCGGTAGGACTCCACTTCGCCGGTAACGTTCCGCCGTTCATAAGCATCAATGCAAAACGGCTGTAATCATCCACCGTCGACAGAAGACCCGCGCCGCCGGACTCAAACATCGGCGGAATATGACGCTCCTTCAATGCCAGAAACGTCGGTTCTTCTCTGCGGTAGGTGCCATCCTCATTGCGGATATACATACTCGCATAGCGGGACAATTTTTCCTCCGGAACATAAAAATCCGTATCTTCCATTCCAAGCGGCTCAAGCACCGTCTTCTTCATATACGCACGGAAAGACATTCCGCTGACAACCTCGACAATTGCACCGAGTACATCTGCCGAAGTGCCGTAATTCCAGCGTTCGCCGGGCTGGTGAAGCAGCGGATACGTTCCGAGCCGGTTACAAAAATCAACCGTCCCAAGCATCTCCCTCGGGGATTTGCTCTCCTGGTCTCCGTAAAATTCACACAGCATCGACGCTACCGGGTTATAGGGATGCGGATACTCGAGACCGGATACCATATTCAACAAATCCTCCACGGTCATTTTACGCTCCGCCGGAACCGCTCCGTCTGCCGTATAAACCTGTAAATTGCGGAATCCGGGCAGATAATCCTCCACGTAATCTCCGGTCGAAAGCTTTCCCTGTTCCATCAGAGTATGTACGGTAACCGCAGTGATCGGCTTAGTCATGGAAAACATACGATAAATGTCATCTTCCTTCACTTCCCTGCCGTTCTCCGTATTGTCCACACCGAAACAGCCGCGGAATACCTCCTCGTTCTTCACAAAAACACGAATCTGGGTTCCCACTGCTTCGCCGCAGTCAATTTCCTCCCGCATGACACGGGCAAGTCCGTTTTGCAATTTTTCAAGATTCATTCGATGTCTCCTTCTATTGATATCGAAAACCGATTATGCCTCCTGTGCTTCTCCCTTGCCGGAAAAACGATAGGTAAATACCGCCGCAAAGATTCCGAGAACAATGCCGATCATAAGCGGCAGCATCTCCGGCGTCTTTCCAAGCACTCCGGTATTGTAAAGAATCCCAAAGGGGCTGGCAGCAATCAAACCGAGAACGCCGCAATATGTGCTTACTGCAAAATGTTTCAGCAAATACTCTATCAATTTAGCAATGCCGACAATTCCCAAAAGCACGCCGATACCGAACGGAGCGAGCAGACTCACATACGACGTCATGGTTCCGATATCCATAGCCTTCAATGCATCCAGAAAACCGTTGATGGCATTCAGGATGCCATAGTAATATCCGAGAATCATCAAAATCATGGAACCGCTGACGCCGGGAATAACCATCGTTCCCGCAGCGATTACACCGAGGAAAAAGAGAATCACGGAATTGCCTGCACCAAAAGCAATTACCGCATTTTCGGAATCATGCGGCTTCAGAAGCGGAAGTGCAATCGCAATCCCGAAAAACACCAGGAAACAAAGCACGTTCCCTATCGTAAAATACTTCCCGCCTTCTTTTTTCCGCTCCTTCTTCAGCATTCCGAAAAGCATCGGCAGACCGCCGAAAATCAGTCCGATAAACGTAAGCCCGGTCGGAAGCGCCTGCTTTTCAAGCAGATATTCCATCAGTCTCGAAAACAGTACCACGCTTAGTCCCGCGCCAATCAGAATCGGAATCAGGAAAGCAAGGCTCTTCTTCCACTGACTGCGAAGTCCGTTTACCGCACCGATTAGTTTATCATAAATGCCGAGCGAAACTGCCATGGTTCCGCCGCTGACGCCCGGAATGATGTTGGCAACGCCAATTACCATGCCGTTAATGATATTTCTGATTATCCTCATGGTCTCCTCCATTTTACAGAGCAAGAATCTTCTCAACCTGCTTCTGCATATCCTCTGTCTCACATACGGTATTGTGACGAACCGGTGCGGTACGGACATCCTCAATCGCCTGCGGAACAGCAACATTTGCGGTCGCAGAAAGACGGTCGATCAGCTCCATATCACTGTATACGGCATTGTTCTTATCAATTGCCTCCATGACGCTTCTTGCAAATTTGAACGGACTTGCGGTAGATGCAATCACTGTCTTAGTCTCGTCACCGCTCTCCTGCCTGTACCGATTGTACACATAGGACGCAACTGCGGTATGCGTATCAAGAACATAACCGGTCTGTTCATAGAGCGCAGCAATTGCTTCCCCGGTCTGTACCTGAGACGCAGTACCCCCAAGGAAATCACCCAGCTGTGCCCGCATGGCATCGGTAATGGTATAGACGCCCTTTGTCTTAAGGTCATGCATCATGGCGGCATTCACCGACGCCTGGTTGTCCGCGATATGATAAATAAGACGCTCCAGATTGCTGGAAATCAAAATATCCATCGACGGAGAATTCGTCAGCATAAATTCACGATTCCGATCATACGTTCCGGTGCGGAAAAAGTCATAGAGAACCTTGTTCTCATTAGAAGCACAAATCAGCCTGCCAATCGGAGTTCCCAGCTTCTTTGCGTAATAAGCGGCCAAAATGTTACCGAAATTACCGGTCGGAACAACCACGTTGATGGTCTCGCCATCGGCAATTTCGCCTTCCTTCAGAAGGTTAGCATATGCATAAACATAGTAAGCCACCTGCGGAATCAGACGTCCGATATTGATGGAATTTGCCGAGGAGAAACGATATCCCTTGGAAAGAAGGCGCTCCTTCAGTTCTGTATTGCCAAACATATTTTTAACGCCTGTCTGGGCATCATCGAAGTTGCCGGTAATCCCGATCACGCAGGTATTGTCACCGCGCTGGGTAACCATCTGCTTCTCCTGAATCATGCTGACACCGTTCTTCGGATAGAAAACGATAATCTTCGTGCCGGGTACATCGGCAAATCCTGCCAGAGCAGCCTTACCGGTATCACCGGAGGTTGCGGTCAGGATAACGATATCCTCCTCACTCTGATTTTTCTTTGCGGACGTCGTCATAAGATGCGGCAGAATACTGAGCGCCATATCCTTAAATGCAATGGTTGCACCGTGGAACAATTCCAGATAGTATGCGCCGCCTGCCTTTACCATCGGCGCAATTTCCTCGGTATCAAACTTGCTGTCGTACGCACAGTTGATGCAGCGCTTCAGCTCCTCTTCGGTAAAATCCGTAAAGAACAGACGCATTACTTCGTAAGCAATCTCCTGATAGTTCATCTTGGAAAGCTGCTCCATGGTAACCTCCAGCTTCGGAAATGCGGCAGGCACAAACAAACCTCCGTCAGCAGCCAGTCCCTGCAAAATTGCCTGAGATGCCGTTACTTCTCCGCCCTCGCCTCGGGTACTCTTGTATAAAATATCCATGATAATTGTCCTCCCATAAAAACGTACACTTACTCTACGATACATTATACACACATCATCAGAATATGCAAGTAAAAAGGGACCTCGTCCCTCCGGAAACAATATATCCCCCAAATGCTGTTTTTCCGTAAAACCAACACTTGGGGGACACATGTTTATTGTTTATTTGTAAAACTCATGTACACCGTGCTGATACACCTTGGTAAGCGCGGTGTCAAACCAATTTGCCTTATCCTTGGTTGTCAGACTTCTTGCAAAGAAATACAATGCGCCGCAAGACTCATCCGCACCCGATTCCAGTACACGTTTTACCGCGGCAATGGTATCCTTTGAAGGCTTCGCGCGATTGTAGGCGCCGTCACGAATCGGTGAAAACTGCCCTTTCTGGAATACAACGCCGACAACCGTCTTCGGAAATGCAGCGGATGCCACACGATTCAGAACAACATTGGC
>DLOO01000070.1:0-320 GCA_002479645.1 Lachnoclostridium sp. UBA7482
TTTACGGTTTTGCGCATACTCTGTGCTTTGGCGGGCATTATTTTTATCCTATGGTTTTTGTATCCCCTGAAGCTTTCGATGGGATTTGATATCGGAAATATTACCGGACTTGCGGTGAGCGCGGCGCTCCTGCTGTACGGAATTTTCCTGCCGTTAGTGCACAAAGCGATTACTTGGCTGTTTGACCGTCTGTGGGGCAAAGTACTGTGCCTCTTGGCGTTGGCTGCCGTTCTTGCGATCTTGATTCTGGTGATTGCGGAGACTTTATGTATCATCCGTGCAGCAGGCAAAGAACCGGAACCGGGCAAGACCGTAGTGGT
>DLOO01000070.1:384-8895 GCA_002479645.1 Lachnoclostridium sp. UBA7482
TCCGGACTCGATTTGCATTCTATCCGGCGGTATGGGAGAGGATGAACAAATCAGTGAGGCCGAATGTATGTACCGTATCCTTGTGGAGGAGGGTATCGCGCCGGAGCGTCTGATTAAGGAGGAGAAATCTACGACGACAAAGGAAAATCTGTTGTTTAGCAAAGAAATTATCAAAGAACAAAATCTGAATCCCGAAATTGTCATTGTAACCAGCGAATATCACTTGTATCGCGCCGGTTGGCTGGCACGAAAGCTCGGATATACCTGCTCCGGCACATGCTCAAAGAGCATGCCGGCAGCACTTCCGACATTTTATGTGCGCGAATTATACGGAATCCTGTACCAGTGGCTGACGGATTAGAGAATAAAGGGGCTGTAAAATCAGCCTCTTTTGTTTTGCCGAAATGAATAATCTTCTGCATTTTACAGATAATAACAACACTCTTTGTACGTAAGAACTCATGTGAGAAATCTGTAAAATGAGAAATGCCGCAAATCCGCGGCAGGAAACGGAGGATTATATGAAAGCGACCGGTATTGTACGGCGGATTGATGATTTGGGGAGAGTTGTGGTGCCGAAGGAGATTCGGCGGACACTTCGTATTCGGGAGGGTGACCCGATTGAAATATTTACGAACCGCGAGGGCGAGATTATACTTAAGAAGTACTCCCGCATCGGAGAAATGAACGAATTTGCCAAGTCCTATGCGGAAGCAGTGGCGCAGACGCTGGGGCACATCGTTGTGATTGCAGATATGGATCAGATTGTTGCAGTCAGCGGCGCGGCGAAGAAGGAGTGGCTCCAGAAGCCCTTGAGCCACGAAGTGGAAAATACGATTTACAACCGGGAGACGGTGGTTGCTAACAAGGAAGAGCAGAGTTTTGTGCCGATTTCCGATGACATTGCAGATGTTTACAGCGAGGTCATCGTACCGATTGTCAGCGAGGGGGACACCATTGGCGCAGTGTTTATTCTCAGCAAGGAAACGAAGGCGCGGCTTGGAGAAACGGAAACGAAGGTGGCTACGGCAGCGGCGTCCTTTTTGGGAAAGCAAATGGAAGGCTAACGTCAAAATGCGTACTTTTTTGCAAAAAATGAGCCGAAAACCATGAAAAAATGCATTCCTGTGGGGAAACTGTGCAAATATGCTTGACAATACTTGGAATAAACAGTATAATTTATGTTAGAGTGTTACGCTTGAGTCTGATTCTGTGTATGAAAACAGACAGAAAACAATTAATATACCTTTACAGGAGGATGTAATTATTATGAATAAGACTGAATTGATTGCAGCAATTGCAGAGAAGGCTAATGTTAAGAAAGAAGACGCTAAGAACATGGTAGACGCATTTGTTTCCATCGTAACCGACGAGATGATCGCAGGCGAGAAGGTTGCATTGGTTGGTTTCGGTACTTTTGAAGTATCTGAGAGACCCGGCCGTACCGGACGCAATCCCCTTACCGGTGAGAACATCGAGATCGCTGCTTCCAAGCAGCCGAAGTTCAAGGCAGGCAAGCTTTTGAAGGAAGCTGTTAACGCATAGTTTCGGATCAATACGAGATACCAAAGGCTGTCGATTTTCGACAGCCTTTTTGTATGAAAGGCGATTCTTATATAAATTTTAGGGATGGATGTCAGGAGAGTAAGGATATGAGGTTGGATAAGTATTTGAAGGTTTCGCGTCTGATTAAGCGCAGAACTGTTGCAAATGAAGCCTGCGATGCGGGTCGCGTAAAGCTCAACGATAAAGTGGCAAGAGCCTCCGCAGAGGTTAAGGTCGGCGACATTATTGAAATCGGCTTCGGAACGAAGGAAGTCAAGGTAAAGGTTACCGAGATTCTGGAAACAACGAAAAAAGACGCTGCAAGGGATATGTTTGAATATTTGTAGGCGGGATAGCGGCATCTGATCGGAATAAACCGGCGGATAGCGGCATAGTATGAAATAACGAGTCTGCAAGGATTTTTCATGGAAGCAGCAAAGACAACAGAGACACACAGCCTGGTTTTGACGGACAGACGCCTTTTGGAGCTGAAGGGAGTTCTGGATGTCCGTGCATTTGACGAGACAGAGGTTATGCTTGAGACGGAGCTGGGAATGCTGCTTGTCCGAGGGAAAAATCTGCAGGTCAAGCATCTGACGTTGGAACAGAAGGAGCTGTCTCTGGAGGGCGAAGTGGAAGGACTGATTTATTCGCAGAAGATCGGTCGAAAGAAGTCCGGAGAATCCACGATTCGGAGGCTGTTCGGCTAAATATGTCAACACCTATGCTGCGGGCGGAACTGCTTTTGGTGGCAGGCTGTCTGGGAACCGGATTCGGCCTTGCGGTTATTTACGATTTGCTCCTGCTGCTTCGATTTTTATTGCCTTGCGGCAAAATTATTTCCGGTCTGACAGATTTGATTTACTTCTGTGCGGCCGCTTTACTGGCATACAGCGTCATTTTTTTGCTGGGAGACGGAGTCGTGCGGTATTATGCGGCGCTTTCTCTGGCCGCCGGCGCCCTGTTATGGCTGAAAATCATAAATTTTTTCCAAAAGCAATTGCAAAAGCGCCGGTATCGGCGTAAAATGAAAAACGACGTAGAAAAATGATTGGCCTCCTGCCGGGGGCGGAATTTCGGAAGGACAGTGAGTGTACCTATGGCAGAAACAAAAAGAAAATACGCACCGAAAAAATCGAACCGGATCAAGCCGACAGGCAAGAGCAACCGTCGGCTCCTTTCGGTGCCGCTTCTGGTTCTGGTATGTGCGGTTCTTTGTGTGAGCATGTATTACCTCAAGCAGAAGGAGGAACACAAGCAGGCAGAGAAGCTGGCAGAGATTAAGCGTCTGGAACGCCTGATTGCAGAGGAAGAGGCCAGAACAGAGACGATTGCCAATTATAAGGCTTATGTGCAGACGACCGGCTATATCGAGCAGATTGCAAGAGAGGTGCTGGGGCTTGTTTATAAGGATGAGGTTCTGTTTGTTCCCGCAGGGGATAATGGAGACTAACCGTGAGATTTGGAGGATATCCGAACTCACGGTATTTTTTTGCACCATTTTGGATTGCGATTGTGTATCGGCAGTCAGGAAATGACAAGGATTTTGCCGTGCGTTTGCTATACTTCTCAAAAAAGTGAGGAGGGCATCGGCAAATGGAGATGGTAAAAGAGACGGAAGAGGTTTTACGAACCAGCCGGGAATGGGGGTATGGAATCGCGGGATATCGGTTAAAAGAGATATCGGAGATTATGCAGGCTATTGCTGTCGGTTATCGCAGGCGAGGGGAAATGGGGCCGGCAAATTCCCTTTTCCCGGAGGCGGCGCCGACGGACGGAGGGGTGTCGCGCAACGTCATATGGAGTACGCTGCTTCGGGAGTGCCGCGATATGCTGGCAAAGCAGTATGAGGGGCTGGCGCAGATGTTTCGCGAAGTCTCGTTCGGATTTGCGGACGGCAACAAGCAGTCGAGGGAAATGCGGGATTTTCTCAAGGAGCGTCTGTCAGAGGAGAAAATCCGGGTGCGTCAGGTGATTTTCGTGCCGGTCGGTAATGACCGGAGGGAAATTCATATGGTCGCGCGGATTACACATGGGGCAAGTCGACTAACGGACGAGATTGCGTATCTGCTGTCGCAGGTCATCGGGGAAACGTTTGTGCCGGCGGAAGGGTGCCGCAGGGTATTTGGTAGGGAGTACGATTATTATGTGTTCCGCCAGACAGAGAATTACCGCCTGGTTACGGGGGCGGTGCGGGCGTCAAAAAATGCAGGAGAGCCCTCCGGGGATAACTATTCGGTCATGAAGCCATGCTTTGGAGAAGCAGCCATGCTGATTTCGGACGGCATGGGGTCGGGACTCTCGGCGTATCGGGAGAGCGCGGCGGTCATTGAACTGATGGAGATGTTTCTGCAGGCGGGATTTCGCGAGGAAACAATGATTTCGCTGATTAATTCGGTGCTGTTATTGGGGACGGAGGCGCAGACCTATTCGACACTGGATCTGAGCCTAGTAAATCTGTTTGACGGTACGGCATGCTTTGCCAAGTCGGGCGCTTCGCTTACGTATATCAAGCACGAGGACTGGGCGGAAATCATTGAAAATACGAGTCCGCCCGTGGGAATTATCCCCGAAATCCACCCCTGCATCACCCGGAAACGCTTGTTTCACGGCGAGAGTGTTATTATGTTAAGCGATGGGGTAACCGATTACGTTTCGTCCCAATTTATCAAGGAACTGAAGGACGGAAGGCCGCAGGACATGGCGGGCGCGATACTGCTTGAGGCGCTGAAGGGCAATCATTACGAACCGACGGACGATATGACCGTGCTTGTGGCAAAGCTTGAACGGGTAAGCTAGCAGGGGCGCTGCGTGTTCCCGCCGGGGGCAATTTGTGAATTGTTTCGGAAAATATCTGCCGGGGGGCTTGCGTTTCCCACGGAAAATGCCTACAATGAAAAAGACGTCCAACGGACGTAGAAAAACAAGGAAGAACAGCAATGCTTCAAAGGATTCGGAATTTTATCAAAAAAGAGCAGTTGTTGGCACAGGGAGACCGCCTGTTGGTCGGCGTAAGCGGCGGGGCAGACTCCATGTGCCTGCTTTTGGTGCTCTGCGAGCTTCGGGAGCAGTACGGCTTGTTCTTACATGTCGTTCATGTGCATCACGGAATCCGGGCGGAAGAGGCAGATCGCGATGCGGAATTTGTCAGAGCATTTTGCGAGGAGCAGGGTATTTCCTGCGAAATAGTTAAGGTTTCGGTGCCGGAGCTTGCAAAGGAGCAGGGGATTGGTCTGGAGGAAGCCGGACGGCGCGCCAGGTATGCGGTTTTTGAGCGGGAGGCACAGCGTGTCGGCGCCGCTAAGATTGCGCTTGCACATCATCGCGGGGATCAGGCGGAGACGGTACTCTTCCGGATGCTTCGCGGAACCGGAATCCGCGGACTTCAGGGGATGCAGGCGCAGAGCGAAATGAACGGCATTTGCCTGATTCGACCGCTTCTTACGGTAAGCCGCGAAGAAATAATCGCGTATCTTGCCGAAAACGGGCAGAGATTTTGTACCGACAGCACCAATGATAGTACAGAGTATTCGCGAAATTATATCCGAAATCGTGTGATGCCGGAGCTTATGCAGGTAAATGTGCAGGCGGAGGAGCATTTGTCTGATCTGGCTGCGCAGGCTGCGGACTGGTGGGAATGGATGCAGGCGGAGACCGACCGGGTGTATGCAGAGAGTGCGGATGACGGGCGTTTGCGTGTGGAAACTCTTTGCGGTTTGCCGCAGGCGCTACGGCGGGAGGTAATCCTCCGGTGGCTTCGGGAGCAGTCGGGCGAAGAAAAGGACTGGAGCAACACGCACGTGCAGGCGGCGGAACAGCTGCTTTCGCTTCAGAGCGGGCGCGAGGTGCATTTGCCGTACGGTTTGTGCGTTGTGCGTGACGGCGGACATTTGACAGCCGTAGGGACGGAATCCGAAGAGGGGGAAGCGTTTTCGGAGGTTGTGATCGGGGAAATGACGGAAAATGCAGAGCGAATCTACGAACTCCCCGGCGGGAAGAAACTGCGTATTTTGCTGAAATCTTATAAAAAAGGGCAGTCGATTGAAAAAAACAAGTATACGAAATGGTTTGATTATGGTAAAATAGGGAAGACTCTTGTGCTGCGGACCAGACGTCCGGGTGACTATCTGACAATTGCGGAGGATGGGAAGAGGAAGCTTTTGCAAAATTATTTTGTGGATATCCATATGCCGCGGGAGGAACGTGACCGCGTGGTGGTTCTTGCGGCGGGTCGTCAGATTCTCTGGGTACCGGGGCTGCGGAACAGTGAAAACTGCCGCGTGGGTGAGGATACTCAGCGGGTTTTAGTGGTAGAATTAGTTTAGCGGTAAGTGATTCCATGGAATCGAAGGAGGACAAAGGATGAAGGAAACAGTAAGCGTAATGATTTCGGAAGATCGGGTTTTGGAGCGGATTCACGAGATGGCACAGCAGATTACTAGAGATTATGCAGGTAAGAGCCTGAAACTGATTTGTATTCTGAAAGGAAGTATTTTTTTTACAACGGAATTGGCAAAACGCATTGATTTGCCGATTACCCTTGACTTCATGAGCGTTTCCAGCTATGGCAGCGGAACGGAGAGCTCGGGACGCATTAAGATTGTGAAGGACCTTGACGAGAATATTAAGGATGAGCACATTCTGGTAATCGAGGATATTATTGATTCCGGCCGCACGCTTTCTTTCCTTTTGGAGCTTTTAAGGAATCGTCAGCCTGCAAGCCTCGCGCTTTGTACGCTGCTTGACAAGCCGGATCGCCGCGTGGTGGATGTAGATGTGGATTATACCGGATTTGTGATTCCGGATGAGTTCGTTGTCGGATTCGGACTGGATTATGACCAGAGATATCGTGCGCTTCCGTATATCGGTATCATGCATCTGGAAGAGGAATAATATATGTCGCAAAATAACCTGCGACAGAATGGGAGGAACCATTGAAAAGATCGTATCGAGGACTAATTTTTTACTTCCTTGTGATTGCACTGTTGATTATGGCCTTTGTCTTTTCGGATTTGAACGAGCGTTCCAAAGAAGACTTTAATCATGTTAATTTTGTGGAAGAATTGAAAAACGGCAATGTGGAACGTATTGATATCGTCCAGAATGAGGAAGTGCCGACCGGAGAGGTTACGGTAAAACTCGGAAATGACGAGACGTATCGCTTCTACACATCGGACGTCAATCAGATTATTGCCGAAGCAGAAGCAAAAAATGTCGAATACCATTTGTCGGATATTGATAAGCCCGGCTGGTTCTGGACAGATATTTTCCCGTATCTGATTGGACTGGTAATCTTTATTCTGTTCTTCAGCATGATGACGCGTTCCATGGGCGGCGGCAATTCCCAAGTGATGAACTTCGGAAAGAGCCGTGCACAGATGACGATGCCGAACGAGCATACCATTACCTTTAAGGATGTAGCCGGTCTGCAGGAAGAAAAGGAGCAGATGCAGGAGGTTGTCAGCTTCCTGAGTGATCCGAAGCGCTTTATCCGCGTCGGAGCCCGTATCCCGAAGGGAATCCTGATGGAGGGGCCTCCCGGAACCGGTAAGACCCTGCTTGCAAAGGCAGTTGCCGGTGAAGCAGGCGTACCGTTCTTCTCGATTTCCGGTTCGGATTTTGTAGAAATGTTCGTCGGCGTCGGCGCTTCCCGTGTTCGTGACCTTTTTGCAACGGCGAAGAAGAATGCGCCTTGTATCGTATTTATCGACGAAATTGATGCAGTGGCAAGACGCCGAGGCACCGGTATGGGCGGCGGCCATGATGAACGCGAGCAGACGCTTAACCAGATGCTGGTTGAGATGGACGGTTTCGGCGTCAATGAAGGCATCATTGTACTGGCAGCGACCAACCGTGTAGATATTCTCGATCCGGCAATCCTGCGTCCCGGCCGTTTTGACCGTAAGGTGCTTGTGGGACGTCCGGATGTACGCGGACGACTGGAGATTTTGAAGGTTCATGCAAAGAATAAACCTCTTGCAGAGGATGTGAACCTTGAGGAAATTGCACGGTCTACGGCGGGATTTACCGGTGCAGATCTGGAAAACCTTATGAATGAAGCTGCAATCAGCGCGGCAAAGGACAGCAGAGCATTCCTGACGGAAGAGGATATCAAGAAGTCTCTGATTCGTGTCGGAATCGGTACGGAGAAGAAGAGCCGTGTGATTTCCGAGAAGGAACGCCGCATTACTGCATTTCACGAGGCAGGCCATGCGATTTTGTTCCATGTGCTTCCGGATGTCGGACCGGTTTATACGGTTTCCATTATTCCTACCGGCAGCGGCGCGGCAGGCTATACGATGCCTCTTCCGGAGAAAGATGAGATGTTTAATTCCCGCGGCAGGATGTTGCAGGATATCATTGTAAGCCTTGGCGGACGAGTTGCCGAGGAGTTGGTATTTGACGATATCACAACCGGCGCCAGCCAGGATATCAAGATGGCAACGCAGACCGCGCGCGCGATGGTAACCAAATACGGTTTTTCCGAGGTGCTTGGTACGGTGAACTACGATACCGACGAGGATGAGGTATTCATCGGACGTGATCTGGCGCATACCAGAAGCTACAGCGAAACCGTGGCTAACCAGATTGATTCCGAGGTTCGCAGGATTATTGAGGACTGCTGCAAGCAGGCTCGTGAGATTATCGGCGAGTATCGAAATGTGCTTGATGCATGTGCGGAATTATTGCTTCGCAAAGAGCGCATCACAAGGGAGGAATTTGAGGCGCTTTTTGGACCGAAAAATGACGCTCCTGTCATAACTGACATAAACATCGGCTAAAAGGCCTGTTTGATTGGAGGTTTTTTGTTCAACCTGCTGAAAGTATGTGGCAAAATGCACAAAAAGAATTTTGTGTTTTTGTAATGTTTGTGCACACTAAAATGTTTTTTGGTGTTATATTAATACACGTAAACCCCAATACATTATATAGTTTTTTGCTATACCCCATAAGAAATACCTTCTC
>DLOO01000070.1:8933-9515 GCA_002479645.1 Lachnoclostridium sp. UBA7482
AATCGGAGGTACGCAATGGCGACGGAAAGAAGCGCTTCGCAGCAAAGCATATGGCAGAGCATGCGCAGGCGGCAATCAACGAGATGTATCCGGAAGGACTTGACGAAGAGGATTAAGGCAGGGACTTGGGATGAATGACGCTGAAAAACGACAGGAACGACTGGGAACGGAACCGCTCACGAAATTGATGATTGGCATGGCGGTTCCGGGAATTTTTGCCCAGTTGATTAACATATTATACAGTATTATAGACCGCATTTACATTGGACATATCGAGGGCGTAGGGGCAAATGCACTTACCGGTATCGGTCTGACTTTCCCGGTCATCATGTTGGTGACGGCATTTGCCATGATTGTCGGGGCAGGCGGAGCGCCGCTTGCGGCAATTGCACTGGGCGGACAGGACCGCAAATCCGCAGAGCAGATTCTGGGAAATGGCGTGTTTTTGCTGATAAGCTTTGCGGCAGCGATTATGGCGACCTTTTACCTTGTGAAGGAACCGTTGCTGCGTGCCTTTGGCGCCAGCGATGTGACGCTGCCGTATGCAAATGAATACTTGAGTCTGTACCTGATTGGTACGCT
>DLOO01000070.1:9585-18286 GCA_002479645.1 Lachnoclostridium sp. UBA7482
CGGTGCGGTACTGAACCTGATTCTCGACCCGATTCTGATTTTCGGATTTCATATGGGAGTTCGCGGCGCGGCGATTGCCACAGTTGCTTCGCAGACGGCGAGCGCGGTCTGGGTTGTTACGACACTGTTGAAGCCGGAGGCNNAGCGTACCAATCAGGTACAGACCTGATTCGTTTTCAGGCGGATAAGGTCAAATCCATTGTTGCGCTCGGCATTTCCCCGTTCATCATGGCTTCGACGGAGAGCTTAATCAGTATTGTCATCAATCGCGGACTTTCGACATACGGCGGCGATTTGTATGTTGGGTCTTTCACTATCATTCAGAGTATCATGCAGGTGATTACGGCGCCAATCAGTGGATTTACGCAAGGAGTACAGCCGATTATCAGCTACAACTACGGGGCGGGCAAATTCGACCGTGTGCGCGGGACATACCGCCGGATGATTGCGGTGGCATTTGGCGCAATCCATCTTGCAGCATGGGTAACCATCTTGTTCCCGGAGATGCTTGCATCGATATTTACGAAGGAGACGGAGCTGATTGCGCTTGTCGGAGAGGTTATGCCGGTATTTATGCTTGGTATGCTCTTTTTCGGTGCGCAGAGTGGTATCCAGCCGACCTTTGTTGCTCTCGGGCAGGCAAAACTCTCGCTTCTCATTGCCGTGCTGCGTAAGGTGATACTGCTGGTGCCGCTAGCGATTATTCTGCCGCACGGATTCGGCGTCATGGGTATATATTATGCGGAACCGGTGTCCGATTTACTATCGGTCAGCGTGGCGGCAATTTTGTTCCTGACGAATATTCACAGGATTTTACAAGAGAAATAAGAACAGGGGCGTTAAGGGTATTATCG
The DNA here is from genome assembly GCA_002479645.1 of Lachnoclostridium sp. UBA7482. Classification (GTDB taxonomy): domain Bacteria; phylum Bacillota; class Clostridia; order Lachnospirales; family Lachnospiraceae; genus ISDg. The sequence continues at coordinate 10,440 of DLOO01000070.1, forward strand.
GATATAAATCACAGGCAAATGCAGGGGGATTCGCGTCCCCCTTGTTTTTTACAGAAAAGCGTGGTAATATTTTGAGTTGAGAAACAACGGTCAACCGGCATGCCGGAACCGGACAATAGTTGAGGTAAATCATGATTTTTTTACACGAACAGGAAAACGGTTTCAATGAGGAGGCGGTATTTTCCGACTGTACGGCACAGTTTGTCACTCCTTGCGAACCGGAAATATATGACACAATTACAATTAAACTCCGAATCGGCAGGGGCAATGCGGATAAGGTACACATTCTGACTGACGATGAGGCCGTCCCGATGAAATCCGTTCGGGAGAGCGGGGATTTTGAATGGTACGAGGGCAAGGTGGAGCTGAGCGACAGCGCCCTGCATTATATTTTCCGCATCGAATATCAGGGCAAATTCCGCTTTTACGACCGCCGGGGCTTATCCGGTGACTTGCGCGAGGACTGCTGCTTTGTTATGACGCCGGGCTTTCATACGCCGGACTGGGCCAAGGGTGCGGTAATGTACCAGATTTTTGTCGATCGTTTCTGCAACGGCGATCCGTCCAATGACGTGCGGGACAACGAATACTACTATCTCGGCCAGCCAAGCTGTGAGGTAAATGACTGGCACAGCTATCCGAAGATGATGGATGTACAGTCCTTCTACGGCGGGGATTTGAAGGGTATTGTGAAGCGGCTGGATTATCTGCAGGATCTCGGCGTTGAGGTTTTGTACCTGAATCCGATTTTCGTATCGCCCTCGAATCACAAATACGATATTCAGGACTATGATTATATTGACCCGCATTACGGAGTAATCGTTAAGGACGAGCGGGAGGGGTTAGCGCCGGGAGATACCTGCAACAGGCATTCCAAGCAGTATGTAACCCGCGTGACAAGTCTGGAAAACCTGGAGGCCAGCAACGAGTATTTCGTTCACTTTGTGGAGGAGGTACACAAGCGCGGCATGAAGGTGATTCTTGACGGTGTATTTAACCACTGCGGTTCTTTCAACAAGTGGCTTGACCGCGAAGAGATTTATTCCGACGCGGAGGGATTTGCAGCCGGAGCGTATGTCAGCGAGGAGAGTCCGTATGTTTCCTTTTTTGACTTCAGGGAAAACGACTGGCCCCGCAATGAGCATTACAGCGGATGGTGGGGACATGCTACACTTCCGAAGCTGAATTATGAGGCTTCCCCCAAGCTTTACAACTATATTATGCGCATTGCCCGCAAATGGGTTTCGCCCCCGTACAATGTGGACGGCTGGCGGCTTGATGTAGCGGCAGACCTCGGACACAGCCCGGAATTTAACCATAAGTTCTGGCACGAATTCCGTGCAAATGTAAAGGCTGCCAATCCGAATGCCATCATTCTTGCAGAGCACTACGGTGATCCCGGAGAGTGGCTGAAGGGCGACCAGTGGGACAGTGTTATGAACTACGATGCCTTTATGGAGCCGGTGACCTGGTTCTTAACGGGTATGCAGAAGCACAGTGATGAATTCCGGCTGGATATGATCGGCAATTCAAAGGCATTTGTCGATGCAATGCGCTATTATATGGCAAGATTTCAGCAGCCTTCGCTGCTGGTGGCCATGAACGAGCTTTCCAACCACGACCATTCCCGCTTCCTGACACGTACGAACCGCAAGGTAGGACGTACCGCAACGGCAGGACCTGAGGCGGCGGAGCAGGGTGTGGATGTTACGGTTATGCGCCAGGCAGTTATGATGCAGATGACCTGGCCCGGTGCACCGACCATCTATTACGGCGATGAGGCAGGGTTGTGCGGCTGGACCGATCCGGATAACCGAAGAACCTATCCGTGGGGCAGGGAGGACAAGGAGCTAATCGCATTTCACAAGGAGATGATTCGGATTCACAAGAACTATCCGTCGCTTCGTACCGGTTCCCTGATGCTTCTTCTGGCAGAGCAGGACGTACTCAGCTATGCTCGATTTACCGACGATGAATTTGTTATTACGGTAGTCAACAGTTCGGCAGAGGAGAAGAAGGCGAGTCTTCCGGTATGGAAGCTCGGTCTGCCGAAAAACGGTACAATCGTACGGCTTCTTCATACCGATGAGTACGGTTACTGGCTCGATGCCCGGATCTATCATCCCGGGAACGGGATGTTAGAGCTTACGCTCGCACCGAAGAGCGGCGTGCTTTTGAAGGATCTGCCGATGTAATGAAGCGGGCGGCTTGCCGTATGTCTGCACATTACAATATGCAAACGAGGTGAAAACAGAAAATGAAACAAAAAGAGCGTGTCGCTGAGATTCTGCGGCGGCTGGACAATTATTATACAACGGAATATAAGTGCTATCTGAACCACGAAAATGCATGGCAGCTTCTGATTGCCACGATTCTCAGCGCCCAGTGTACGGATGCGAGAGTCAACATTGTGACGAAGGATTTATTTGCACATTATCCGACTCCCGAGGCCATGGCTGCCGCCAGCGTGGCGGAGATGGAGGAAGAAATCAAATCGACCGGATTTTACCATAACAAGGCGAAAAATATCATTGCCTGTTCGCGGGAAATCGTCGAAAGATACGGCGGGGAGGTGCCCTCCGAACTGGAAGCCCTGACAAAGCTTCCGGGAGTGGGACGAAAGACCGCCAACGTGATTCGCGGCAACATTTTTCATGAGCCGAGCGTTGTAGTGGATACGCATGTGAAGCGCATTTCAAAAAAACTCGGATTTACGAAGGAGGATGACCCGGAAAAGGTCGAGCAGGATCTGATGCGCGTACTTCCGAAGGATCACTGGATTTTGTTCAATATTCAGATTATTACACATGGACGCGGGCTGTGCCCGGCGAGAAATCCGCACTGCAGCGAATGTTTTCTGGCGGATTTGTGCAAAGGGAAGCAGTAGGCTGAAAACTATGAAGAATCTGCGAAAATCCTTGATTTTCAAAGGCTCTTGCCGTAAGATAAGAAGGTAAGCGGCGTGTGACAACGGCGGCTTCGGGCTGTCGATAAGAAAAGGAGAAGGCTATGTTTAGTAAGAAAACTCAGGTTTTGATTGTAAGAGTAATTGCAGTTTTGTTGGTTATCGTTATGGTTGGTACTTTGCTGGCTGCATTGGCATAAGGATGGTTTCGTGATGCTTAAGGTTTCTGGAATTGCGAAAAATTACGGGAAAAAGACGGTTCTTCGGGATATTTCCTTTACGGCAGAGCAGGGGGAGTGCATTGCGATTGCCGGAATAAACGGCTGCGGCAAGTCAACGCTTCTGTCGATTCTTGCGGGTACGCTTAAACCGGGAGCCGGTGAATTTGAGGTATTCGGGCAGGATATTTTCCGCAATCCCAAGGAACGCGAGCGCCTGATTGGTTATGTTCCGCAGGAAAATCCGCTGATTCCGGAGCTGACGGCGCGAGACAACCTCAAGCTTTGGTACTGTAACAGCCGCTACGATATGGCGGAGGAACTGGAGCACGGAGTGTTAGCGATGCTGGGGATTCCCGAATTTCTGGATGTAAAGGTTTCGGCAATGTCCGGCGGTATGAAGAAGCGTCTTTCCATCGGATGCGCGGTGGCAAATGATCCGGCGATTCTGATTCTCGACGAGCCGAGTGCGGCGCTTGACCTTGTTTGTAAGGCGGCTATCCGACAGTACATGGTGGATTTCAAAAAGCGGAAGGGCATTATTCTGATTACAACGCACGATGAGGATGAGCTGCGGCTCTGCGATCATCTGCTGGTGATGAAGGATGGCGTGCTTTCAGAGGCAGACCCGGCAACACATGGAGATGCCTTGCTCGAATTGATAAAATAGAATGGAAAGGAACGCAGCGAAGCGGTGTCAGGTACTGCTTCGCTGAATTTGTAGTATGAGCGAATGGATTTCTCGTCCGCCTTTTGACGAAAAAGGCTACGCCGGAGGCGTGGTACCGGGCAACAGAAAGAAGCGGAAGATCCGGCGCTGGCTTTTGCCCGCGCTTCTTTGCGCTACCGTGATTGTCGGTGCGGTGCTGCTCCGCAGGAACCGAACGCCGGAGGAACGGTGTTATACCGCCCTTTTGGAAGCATTTGCCTACGGATGCGGGTATGAGAGCCCGGTGCTGTCGGCAATGGATCTCCGCGCCCTGGCGGAGCTTGTGCAAAGCGGCAAACTGCAGGCGGACTGGAAAGTTTCGCTTGAGAGCAGTAATGTCGACCTGGCGGAAATGGGGCTGGCGGATTACGTGGATTCGGATGATATACCGGATGTGAATCTGCTTGCGGGCGTCGGACTTCGCTCGAAGCTCAGCGTTTACGGCAAGGAAGCGACCTCGCATGGATTATATGTGAGCTATGGGGCGTTGGCATTCCCGTTAACAGAGTTGTATGTATCCGGGGATAAGATAGCGTTTGCCGTACCGCAGCTCAGCAAAAAGGTCATCCGCGTTGCACCCGATAAGCTTCTAAAGGATTGGAACCGGCTGCCCCAGTGGGAGTGGGCAGATGAAAGTATGCAGGACGATATCCGGAAGAAAATCGCCGGGGCAGCGGAGGGGATTACTGCAGCGAAGGCAGCAGGAAACCGGTTCCTTGATACGATCTACGGGATTGACGGTAAATACTGGAAGGAGTTTCTGAAGTCCTTTACGGTTGAGAAGATGCAAACCAAAGAGGAAAATGCGACCCGACACCTCTATGTCGGCGGCAAAAAGCAGGTGTGTCAGGGGTACCGTTTACAGGCGGAGAGTAAAAAACTGACGGAAAAGCTCATGCAGATTTTGGGCAAATCCGAGGACGCCCTCCGGCTTGCGGGAACGGATAGCGATACCGTCGAGGTTCGCATTTATCTTACCAAGGGCGGCGAGCTTGCAATGCTCGAGTGTGAATGCAGCCTGTGGCTCGGGGAAATACATTATCCGATGCAGATTACGGTCGAGCTGACCGGTAAGACACATTCGGCCGATGATTTTACCATCTCCATTAGTACCGGGGCGGAGAAAAAGGAGATTTGCTCCGTAAAGCGGTCTTTGGTTCGTGATGGGAAAACCATTGAGGGAATCGTGCAGGCGAAGATAGCTTACGGTAAGCTTGACCGGAGCGGTGAGGCTCATTATGTACTCGATACCGCAAAGCGCCGGATGGAATGTGAAATGTCGTATGCAGTCCGAGGGAATGTGCAGGGAACGGCGTCCTTTGAAGCAACCTTCACAAGTGATGAAGAACAGTGGAAGGCTTCTTTGAAGAAACTGAAATTCACCGACCCCGGAAACGGCGATTATGTCAGCGTCAATACGAACCTGACGGTTAGCCCCTTAACGAAAGCGCCGTCGGCTCCGGAGGGAGAGGAGCAGGATTTGTTCGTCATGACGCGTGAGGATTGGGAGAAAATCAAAGAGGAAATTACGGAAAACATGCAGACCTTTGTGGATTTGTTTGATAAACTGTATTAGTTGTTGTTCGGAAACGACGGGAAAGGAGGGACGGTCATGAGCTTATCGCAGATGCTCCGGCGAATTGAAATCAAGCGCGCCATGCACATTTTGCCGCAGTATTTTATCGGAACGCTCCTTTTGTCTTTCGTGATTGCCCTTCTTGCTCTCGGCGGGACGATGATGGGAAAGAAGACAGAGGAAAAAGCGGCGGTTCAGATTGCGCTTGTCTTAAACGACAATGTGGAGCTTTCGACGCTTGGTATGCAGATTCTGGAAAATGCACAGAGTACCGACGGACTTTGCAGCTTCTCGACGGTGACGGAAGAGGAAGCGATGGCAGGTCTTCGGAACGGAACCTTTCATGGCGCGGTCATTTTCCCGAACCGATTTGTTGATGATGTGACTTCTTCGGAAAGAGCAGAGGCACATGTGTATTCTCCGAGGTTTGGGAATTCCTTTAACGATGCGATTCTGAAAGGATTGACGGATGCCGGAGGGGTATTGCTTTCGGCTGCCGAGGCGGGTGTTGAAAACGTCCGAAATTACTGCGTCAAGTATGACGTTGATAAAACCGTCCGCTGGGAGCTGGTCGACGAAGCCAATGCCCTGATTGCCGAATACTGCATGTCCCGCGAAGAGACCTTCGTGAAGGATACGGCATCCGGCACCGGGGCGGTTAATCCGGTGCAGTATTATTTTTGTGCCGCCGTTGTCCTTTTGCTGCTTTTGGGCGGTATCAGCTGCGGTCCGCTTCTAAAGGGCGATACCGGGGCTTACCGGAACCAGCTGATTCACCATCGAATCGGTCCCGTGCAGCAGCTTATGGCAAAATACATGGCGGTTACGGCACTTTTTGCAGTTCTGTATGCGGCGATATTTGTCGGCATCGGATGCGGGCGGATTGCGGCGCCGAAGCTAATGCTGCGGTTGTTCGGAATCGGCAGTACGAAGGAGCTGCTGTTCTGGTTTGTCAGCGGACTTCCGGTTTTATTTCTTGCGGCAGCGATCGTGGTGTTTGTGTATGCATTTTCTGCAAATCAGATCGGCGGCATTTTGCTGCTGTTTTTAGTGAGCGTCCTGATGGGCTATGCATCGGGTTGTCTGGCGCCGTCCGCATTCCTGCCTTCAAAGCTTCGCGAAATCGGTGATGCCCTGCCGACGGCGGCGATGTTTTCGATGCTGCGAAACGGTGTGCGTCAGGTGTGGGATTGGAGCGTATTGCGGCTTCTTGCAGTACATACCGCATTCTGGCTGTGCCTTGCCTGCCTTGTGACGAAGGGGAAAGTTTGGTGGGACGCACGATAGCAGAAAAAGCGTCCGGCAAGCCTGCGGAGCGCGGAAGGCTTGGAATCCGTGAAGAAGCCCGTAGGGGCAAATGCGAAGAGAAAGGAGGCGGCAAGCCATGAAACGAATGGGAATTTGGATCTTGCTGATGAGCAGGCGACTGTTAAAACGGCCGTCGTTTGTTATTATTTTGTGCGTGCTGCCGTGCCTTTTGCTGTCGTATCGCTATCTGATTCAGAAGCAGGACAGCTCTATCCGGGTGGGGCTGTATTTTGAAGAGGGGGCAAATGCGTTTACAAGTCAGATGCAGGCCGCGCTGAAAAATAACGATATTTTCGCACGATTTTATGTATGCCCGTCGGAGCAGGAGCTTTACAATGACGTTGCCGCAGGGCGTGCAGAATGCGGATACATTTTTGATAAGGATATTCAGGAACGGTTTTTGCAGAAGGACTGGGAGGCGGCAGTTACCGTTGTGGTTTCCGATAACAGCCGCTATGCAGATTACATAAGTGAGACGGTTTACGCACGCCTGTTCTATACGCTGGCGGATGAATTGATGACGAATTTTCTCTCAGACCGTGCGGAATTTGGCGAGGGACGCGAGGAGATTGAGCAAATGTTTACCGAGGCATACCATTATGCCGACGGTCAGCCGTCGATTTTCCAGTTCCATTATCTCGATGTGCATAACAATGATCTGACAGATGAGGCGGTAAAGGACGATACGGATCATAATTATCTGACCAAACCGATTCGCGGTACCGTTGCGCTGTTTGTACTGCTTTCCGGACTGGCGGGACTCGTGTTCTGGTTCCAGGATGAGCAGGAGGGCAGGTTTCGTGCATTTGCCTATTACCGGAGACCTCTTCTGAATCTTGGTTCGCTGATGCTTCCGGTTGGAATCGGCTGTGTGGTTGCGTTTGTGTGTCTCCTGTTTTCGGGAATCGGGCGAAATCCTCTGACGGAGGCGGCATTTATGCTATTGTTCTGTCTGCTGGTTACCGGGTTCTGCAATCTGCTGCGTCTTTTGGTTCCCAGTGTAAATGCGGTCTGTGCGATGATTCCGATTCTGTCCATAGCCAGTTATTTGTGCTGTCCCGTGATTCTTGACTTGGTTCCGGTCGTGCCGGCAGTCGGGTATATCCGGCCGATTTTGATTGTGGATTATTA
>DLOO01000070.1:18301-29762 GCA_002479645.1 Lachnoclostridium sp. UBA7482
ACAGCGTGTGGAGGCTTCTTATCGCGGCGATTTTGCTTCTTCCGGCAACGGTTTTGTGGGATTTTCGCAAACATGCGCAGGCATAAGGCGCAGGAATGCCGTTTGACGACCGGATTGATAAAAGTAATAGACAGCTGCCCCTTAGGTGTGTTAAAATATTACGGATAATGAGTAAGGGAAGGAAACGCCGATGGGACAGGGATTTGGTCAGGTAAACGGTTCCGAATATAACCGTTTGACAGAGAAGCTGTTCGGCACCCGTTTTGCGACGCGCCCGATATCGGGAGTCACGGATCGGATGACGGTGGCGGAGCATGTCCGATTGGTAGCAGAACAAAAACGCCCCCTGACGGCGGAAGCNNCGGCAGGCATACCGGATGGACTTTGCGGTGTACCGAGCCTCGAACCGTTTGCTTGCGATGGGCAGGACGCCGAAGGAGCTATGCATCTGTCTTGTCGGCAGTGAGCAAACAACGGAAGCGGAGTTTCGGCAGGTTCTTAAACGTGCGGCATCTGCGGCGCAGATACTTGATCTGGTTGTTGCCGATGTTGAGATTCGCAGGGCGGATGTTGCTGCGATGATTATGACCGCGACCGTAAGCGGCGTGGCGGCAAAAAGCAGTAAGGTTTGCAAAGAAAATGCGGGGAACCGGACGGCGAACGGGGAAGCGGAGGCAGCCTATCACATCATTATGACCGGTTATGCCGGCGTGGAAGGAACCTTGGAGCTTTACCGCGAGCACGGTAATGAACTGGCGGCGCGGCTGCCGAATCATTTTTGCAAAGGCGCGGAAGAACTGTGGCAATGCCTTGACGTGAGGAAGGCGGTACGAATCGGTCGGGAACATGGCGCTGCGGCGATGATGACCTACGGAGACGGCGGCATTTTCCGGGGGCTTTGGGATCTGGGCGAATGGCTACGGCTTGGTATGGAGCTGGATATGCCCGAGATTTTACTGCGGCAGCAGACCATTGAGGCATGTGAGTACATGGACATCAATCCGTATCAGATGCGTGGCGGCGGCAGTGTACTGTTAGTGACCGACCGGGCGGAGGAGCTTCTGGAAGCGTTATGGCAGCAGGACATTCCTGCCGCGGATATCGGCGTTTTGACGAAGAAGCCTGCCAGGGTACTTCGGAACGGAGAGGAAGAACGATATCTTGAGCCTTTCCGGGGCGATTCCCTCAATGGATAAACCGAGCGAATTTCGCTTAGCATAAAATATAGCGCACCCGATGGTGCAGAATGGAGGACATGATGAGTTTACGTATGCAGATTTTGGAGGCGATTGATCAGAACGCCCGTTTTGCTACAAAGGATTTGGCGATTATGCTCGGACAGGATGAGGAAACCATCCTTAACGAGCTTGCAAAGATGGAAGAAGAAAAGATTATTTGCGGTTATACCACATTGATTGACTGGGATAAGACCGAATTGTCCCAGGTAATTGCAATGATTGAGGTCAAGGTAACTCCTCAGCGCGGTCAGGGATTTGACAAGATTGCCGAGAGAATTTACCAGTTTGAAGAGGTGGACGCCGTATTTTTGATGAGCGGCTCCTTCGATTTGACGGTTATGTTAAAGGGAAAGAGCTTGAAGAGCGTTTCCCAGTTCGTATCCGAGAAGCTGTCGCCGCTGGAGTCTGTGCTCAGTACCTCGACCCATTTTGTATTGAAGAAGTACAAGGAGCACGGCGTGACCCTTGTAAAAGACAATGAAGATGAAAGGATGTTGATTACTCCATGAGAAACCCGTTGAATCCCAGTGTTGTGGAAATTAAACCTTCCGGAATCCGGAAATTTTTTGATATCGTCAGTGAAATGAAGGATGCAATCAGTCTTGGCGTAGGCGAGCCCGATTTTGCAACCCCGTGGCACGTAAGAGAAGAGGGCATCTATTCCCTTGAGAAGGGAAGAACCCATTACACCTCCAATGCCGGTCTGATGGAGCTTCGTGAGGAAATCTGCAAATTCATGAGCCGCCATTACGGCCTGACCTATGAACCCAGGAAGGAAGTTATCATTACCGTTGGCGGCAGCGAGGCTATTGACCTTGCGATTCGCGCTATGGTTTGCCCCGGCGAGGAGGTTATCATTCCTCAGCCCAGTTATGTTTCCTATGAGCCTTGCGTTATCCTGACCCAGGGTGTGCCGGTTATTATTCCGCTCAGGGAGGAAAATGAGTTCCGCCTTACGAAGGAGGAGCTTCTGGCAGCAGTTACCGACAAGACCAAACTTCTGATTCTGCCGTTCCCGAACAACCCGACCGGTGCAATTATGACAAAGGAAGACCTTGAGGCAATTGCCGAGGTATGTATCGAGAAGGATATTTTCGTTGTATCCGATGAGATTTACAGTGAGTTGACTTATGATTACAAGCACGTTTCCATCGCATCCATTCCGGGTATGCAGGAGCGCACCATTGTAATCAACGGATTTTCCAAGGGTCATGCTATGACCGGCTGGCGTCTTGGTTACGCATGCGGTCCGGCAATGATTCTGGAGCAGATGTTAAAGATTCACCAGTTTGCTATTATGTGTGCGCCGACTACCAGCCAGTGTGCTGCCGTAGAGGCTCTTCGTAACGGTGACAGTGATGTGGAGATGATGCGTGAGTCCTATGACCAGCGTCGTCGTCTGGTGCTTCACGAGCTTCGTGATATGGGACTGACTTGTTTTGAGCCTTACGGAGCATTTTATGTATTCCCTTGTATTAGGAGCCTTGGCATGACCAGTGAGGAATTTGCAACCCTGCTTCTGCAGGAGGAAAAGGTCGCTATTGTTCCCGGCACCGCATTTGGCGACAGCGGTGAGGGCTTTATGCGAATTTCCTATGCATATTCCATCGAAAATCTGAAGAAGGCGCTCAGCCGTGTACGCAGCTTTGTGGAGCGCCACAGACAGTAGGGACATACTATGTTGAATATTGTTTTGCATGAGCCGGAAATTCCGGCAAATACAGGAAACATCGGAAGAACCTGTGTGGCTTCAGGCGCCGGTCTGCATCTGATTCGGCCGCTTGGATTTTCTCTGGAGGAGAAGATGTTAAAGCGCGCCGGACTGGACTATTGGCAGTATCTGGATTTACATATATACGATGATTTTGATGACTTTTGCCGAAAAAATCCCGGCGCCAAGATTTATTATGCGACTACGAAGGCGAAGCGCGCCTACACGCAGGTGGCATTTGAACCGGACAGCTTTATTATGTTCGGCAAGGAGAGCGCCGGAATCCCGGAGGAGATTCTGGTGGATCACGGGGACGCCTGCGTTCGTATCCCCATGATTGGGGAGATGCGATCCCTGAATCTTTCCAATGCCGTCGCAATTGTTCTCTATGAAGCCCTTAGACAGAACGATTTTGAGGGAATGCGCTGCGAAGGCGAGCTTCATCGACTTCAGTGGAAATGATGTTTTCAAAGGAATAGGAGTTATGAACGAGAAAGCTTTAAGAACCCTGGAATTTACCAAAATTCGGGAAATGCTTACGCATCATGCGGGTTCCTCGCTCGGAAAGGAGCGTGCTTCGGCACTTGCGCCCCTGACGGAACGCGAGGAGATTGAGCGCATGCAGCAACAGACGGCAGATGCCTATCAGCGCATCTGTTCAAAAGGTAATTTGTCCTTTAACGGAATCCCGGACATTCGGGATTCCTTTCTGCGCTTAGAAAGGGGCGGGACATTGACCATGACAGAGCTTCTGCGGGTCGGTTCCCTGCTTACGGCAACCCTTCGGGCGAAGAATTACGGATATAACGGGGACAAGGATGCCAATGAGGACGAGGGCGATTCCCTGACGGAAGCCTTCTCTATGCTGGTTCCGCTGTCTCCGATGAAACATGAGATTGAGCGCTGCATCCTCTCCGAAGAGGAAATGGCGGACGATGCCAGCGCGGGACTTCGGAGCGTGCGCCGTCAGATGAAGACCATTCATGATAAGATTCATGAACGCCTCGGTGCGATTGTAAATCAGGCTTCGGCAGCCGGTATGCTGCAGGATGCGCTGATTACCATGCGGGACGGTCGGTATTGTCTGCCGTACCGCAGCGAATACAAGAATCAGGTCAGCGGTATGGTGCACGACCAGTCGTCGACAGGGTCCACGTCCTTCATTGAACCGATGGAAGTGGTGCGGCTTAACAACGAACTGCGTGAACTTGCCATTCGGGAAAAAGAAGAAATTGAAAAAGTACTTGCCGACCTTTCCGAGCAGCTTGCCCCTGAGGTTGATAACCTGCGATACGACCAGGATACTCTGGCAGAGCTGGATTTTATTTTCGCAAGAGGAAAGCTGGCGCAGAGTATGATGGGAACCCGACCCGAATTTTCCGAGGATCGCAGCATGACGATTAAGCAGGGACGTCATCCGCTGATTGATGCAAAAAAGGTTGTGCCCATTGATATTTCCATGGGAAAAGAGTATTCCATGATTGTCATTACCGGTCCCAATACCGGTGGTAAGACAGTAACCTTGAAAACGGTCGGCCTGTTTACGATGATGGGGCAGGCAGGTCTTCATATCCCGGCAAAGCAGGGATCGGTACTGGGCATCTTCCGGGAGGTATTTGCCGACATCGGTGATGAACAGAGTATTGAGCAGTCCCTAAGTACGTTCTCCTCGCATATGACCAATACGGTTCGTATCCTCGAGGAGATTACGGATGAGGATATGGTGCTCTTCGATGAGCTTGGAGCCGGAACGGACCCAACAGAGGGTGCAGCGCTTGCCATGGCTATCCTGACGTCGATTCACCGCTATGACATTCGCGCCCTCGCAACAACGCATTATGCGGAGCTGAAGGTATTTGCCATGACGACGCCCGGTGTGGTAAATGCGTGCTGCGAATTTAACGTGGAGACATTGTCGCCCACGTATCGTCTGCTGGTGGGTATTCCCGGCAAGAGTAACGCATTTGCCATTTCCCGTAAACTCGGGCTTTCCGATCTGATTATCGAGGAGGCGAACAGCTTCATCGGCATTAAGGATAAGAGCTTTGAGGACATGCTGACCGAACTGGAGGAGAAGCGTCAGCTTCTCGAACAGGAATTGGCAGACGCCGGAGCGAACCGCAGGGAGACGGCACTAATCCGAAGTGAATGGGAGAAGAAGCAGAAGACGGCGGATGAACGCCGCGAGCAGATTCTCAAAAGAGCCAACGAGGAGGCAGGAAATATCCTCGCGGAAGCCAAGGAATATGCAGACTCTGCCATTAAGCGTATGCGCAAGCTCGAGCAGTCCGGCAGCGCAGACAACGCCATGGAGGAGGAACGACGGAAGATTCGCGAGAAGCTTGGAGCGGTGGAGGAGAAAAATGCGCTTGTACGCAAGGAAAGGCGCAGGGAATACAAGGCGTCGGATTTCCATATTGGCGATACGGTGCATGTACTCAGCATGAACTTAAACGGTACGATTCACACCCTGCCGAACGAAAAGGGCGACTGTTTCGTTACCATGGGAATCATGCAGTCCAAATGCAACATCCGCGACCTTGAACTTGTGCAGGAAGAGAAGGGCGTACCGGAGAAGAAACGGCAGAATACCGGTTCTTCCGTGGGAGCCGGTAAGACGGCAACCATCAGCCCGGAAATCAATCTGGTCGGAAAGCGTGTGGATGAGGCGATTGCAGAGTTAGACAAATATCTGGATGATGCTTATTTGGCACATCTGGCACAGGTTACCGTCATTCACGGACGCGGAACCGGTGCGCTCAGAACTGCGGTACAGAACCATTGCCGCAGATTGAAATATGTCAAAGAATTTCGCGCCGGAGCGTACGGCGAAGGAGACCACGGTGTGACGATTGTGGTATTTAGATAGTCCTCTGATTAGGAAGGGGACGTCCGGAATGTCGCATTTCGGATAATACCGGTGGGCGGGAACCGCCGGTGCGATAGAGGAGAGGCCCGAATAAAAAGAAAGGAATTAGGAGCGATGACGGAAAAACCGAGAATTCTGATTGTGGATGACGACAATAACATCGCCGAGCTGATTGCCCTGTATCTTATGAAGGAGTATTACGATACGCAGATTGTCGGCGACGGTTTGGAGGCTGTGGAAAAGTTTGCGGAATACCATCCGAATCTGGTGCTGCTCGACCTGATGCTCCCGGGAATCGACGGTTACGAAGTGTGCCGCCAGATTCGCAAGACGTCGGATGTGCCGATTATTATGATGTCCGCAAAGGGCGAGACCTTTGATAAGGTGCTCGGCCTTGAACTGGGAGCGGACGATTATATTATGAAGCCGTTTGATACAAAGGAGCTTGTAGCTAGGGTTAAGGCGGTGCTGCGCCGCTTTAAGCAGGAGCCGGAGACCGCACAGTTATCGGAAGCAGATGCCAGCCAGATGCAGGGCGACTATGTAACGTATGAGGATTTGATGATTAATCTGACAACCTATACCTGCATTTATCTCGGCAATAAGATTGAAATGCCGCCGAAGGAGCTGGAACTGCTGTATTATCTGGCTTCCAACCCGAATCATGTATTTACCCGTGAGCAGCTTTTAGACAAAATCTGGGGCTACGATTATGTGGGTGACACCAGAACCGTGGACGTTCATGTAAAGAGGATTCGTGAGAAAATCGGAGGTCATGGCAAGTGGAATCTGGGAACGGTTTGGGGAATCGGTTATAAATTCGAGCTGCATTAGTATGACAAATCCGTAAGCGAGGAATGGTATGAAATACCGAATTTGGCACAAATATTTTCTGGGTTATTTTACGATTGTTATCTTGGTTGCACTGGAAATCAACGTTTTCGGTTACCGGAATATGCAGCGTCGGGTAATGACCAGACATACAGACACGCTTTATGAGGAAGCGATGCTGATCTCCGATCAGTACCGGGAGAGCTACATTGAGGCCGGCGTTACAAAAGAAGAATTTATGGAACAGATGCAAATGGTATCTGTGCTTTTGGATGCGCAGATTCTGCTTTGTAATCGTGAGGGCGAGCTGATTGCGGTCGCAGAGGCTTCCGGAATCCGAAAGTATCCTGCGGAGGATTCGCAGGCAACGTTAAACCTTCAAACACTCCGAGCCGATATTCTCGAGGAGACGGTGATTAAGAATCTTACGCTGGAGGGGATTACCGGGAAACCCTCGCTTGCAGTTGTAGAGCCGATGATTATCGAAACCCGCATCCATGGGTATCTGATTATCTGTCAGCCGATGGAGGCAGCTTTGAGTGAGGCACGCCGTCAGGTTCTGACCGCGAACATAAACTCCGGTGCGATTCTAATCGGCGTTGCATGTCTGCTCGGATTCCTGATTCATTATCACAAGAAAAATATTACGAAGCTGATTAAGGGGGCTATTGCATATACGGACGGTGAATTTGCCTATGAGATGGATGTCAAAGGAAAAGACGAGTACCGCGAACTGGGCAATTCCATTCACTACCTGGCAGAGCAGCACTCCAATCTGGTAAACTACCAGAAAAACTTTATTGCAAATATCAGCCACGACTTCCGCTCACCGCTCACCTCCATCAAGGGATATGCGGCAGCCATGAAGGACGGTACCATTCCGTATGAGATTCAGGGCAAATACCTGGATATCATCCTGTTTGAGACGGAGCGGCTTTCCAACCTGACGAACGACTTGCTCGATTTGAGTAACTTTGAGAATAAGGGCGTCCGGCTGGATTTCTCGAAGTTTGACGTAACGAAAATGCTGAGACAGTCCGCCATGACGTTTGAGGGCAAATGCTCCCAGAAGAATCTGAAGATTCGGCTGGTATTTGCCGAAAATGAGATTATGGTGTATGCGGACCGTGGAAAGATTCAGCAGGTCGTACATAACCTGATTGACAATGCAATCAAATTCAGCCACGAAGACAGTATCATCGAGGTTACCGCGCGCCTGCAGCGAGACAAGGTCATGATTTCCGTCAAGGATCACGGAATCGGCATCCCGAGGGAGGCAATCAGTAAGGTCTGGGAGCGATTTTATAAGACTGACCTGTCACGAGGGAAGGATAAAAAGGGAACCGGCCTCGGACTTGCGATTACCAAACAGATCATTGCAGCTCATAACGAAAACATCAAGGTTATCAGTACCGAGGGCGTCGGTACGGAATTTGTTTTTAGCCTAGCGTTGGCAGAATAGGAGCAGATATGGCAGACGAAAACAAAGAGCTTGAAAAAGAAAAACAAATCGGCGAAGAACGCGGGGCCAGTGAAAACTTTGGTTTCATTAAACAGGAGGTCAGCGGAGGCAAATGGAGCCGGACGCAGAAAAAGCGCTTGGGAAGGGTAATGACCGTTGTTCTCCTGGCAATTATGTTCGGTATTATTGCCAGCGTGGCATATCGTGCATCGGATTATGTCCTTACGCATTTTTTGGAGGACAATAAACGAAATCCGGTGGATCTTCGTCCGTCTCTTCCTCTCGGAACGCAGATCGGTGACAGCACCCCCGATGGAAATGTTACGGTTGACCCTACGGTATTGGAGCAGTATGACCTTTTGATGAAGGGCATCCGGCAGGTGGCACAGGATTTGGCGCCGGGCGTAGTGACGGTAACGACGATTCGCAGGGACTATGACAGTATTTTCGACGAGGAGGTTCCGATTGCCACGGAGCATACCGGAATTATACTTGCAGATAACGACGTTGAGTTTCTGGTGCTTGTAAATGCATCGGATTTGTACCGCAACCGAGTAGACAGCATTTCCGTTACCTTCTACAACGGTGCGGTTGAGAGCGGTGAAGTAACAGCGTTAAACAAGGAACTGGATCTTGCGATTGTACGTGTACCGCATAAAAACCACTCGGAAGACGAAAGGAAGGAGATTCGGGTTATCTCTGTCGGTGATTCCTCCGCGCTTTCGGCAGGCTCGGCCGTAATTGCCATTGGCAGTCCGACCGGTAAGAATCTGTCGGTAGATACTGGTATTATTTCTTCTATGAATGACGTGTGCTATATTACCGATACTTCGGTTTCGCTTATGTACACCAGCATGTTCGGCTACGAGGACAGTTTCGGCATTCTTGTAAATATGAAGGGCGAAATGGTCGGCGTGATTACAAACAAATTCGCCGACGGGCATAAGATGTTGCAGGCATACAGCATTAACGAATTACAGCCGCTGCTTGGGTACATGATGAATGACCGCAGCCCGAATGAATTCGGTGTTATTTTCCGTGACCTCTCCAAGCCGGAGCTTGATGAACTGAAGATGGAAAACGGTATCATGATTACGGAGGTCCTTCCGGATTCCGTGGCATATCAGTGCGGTTTTCGCCGCGGCGATATCATCACGCAGATTGAAGAGCATGAAATTTATTTTGCCAGCCAGTTTTTCACGGTGTTAAATCATTATGTCGCGGGGCAGAAGGTGGAAGTAATTTTCTACCGAAACGGCAAGAAGATTGCAAAGCCGGTGTCTCTTAAGATCCGAGAGAATAGCATAAAGACAGTAAATGAAGCGCAATAGAACGGAGGATGTTATGAAATATCTCAATTCATTGAGAGAAGGGGAATCCCTTCGTGAGGTGTATCTGTGCAAGCAGGCACAGGTGTTAACCGGTAAAACGGGTAAGAATTATATGTCTCTGACCTTACAGGACAAGACCGGCACGGTTGACGGCAAAATTTGGGATCTCGGTTCGGCGGTAGGGCATTTTGAACCGATGGATTTTGTAAAACTGGATGCCCAGGTGACGGTCTTCAACGGGGCGAACCAGTTGAATATTCGCCAGATTCGGAAGGCTGACCCGGGCGAATACGTTCCGGCAGAGTATATGCCGAGCACCGATAAGGACGTAAAGGAAATGTATGCGGAGCTTATGAGGTTTATTGAGTCCGTAAAGGAACCTTATATGAAGCAGCTTCTGAAGAGTTTCTTTGACGACGCTGCATTTGCCAAGAAATTCCGGGAGCATTCCGCAGCACGTTCGGTTCACCACGGATTTATGGGCGGCTTACTCGAGCATACGCTCGGCGTTACCCGCTTGTGTGACTATGCGGCAAGGAATTATCCGGTGCTGAACCGTGACCTGCTTTTGGCAGCAGCTATGTTTCACGATATCGGCAAGCTGTCGGAGATTTCCGCATTCCCGGAGAATGATTATACGGATGACGGTAATTTGCTCGGACACATTTTCCTCGGAGCGGAGATGGTCGGAACCCATATCGCACAGATCCCGGGCTTCCCGAAGCAGCTGGCAAGCGAACTGAGACACTGCATTCTTGCACATCACCGCAAGCCCGAGTTCGGATCTCCGAAGGTTCCGGCGCTCGCAGAGGCGATGGCGCTCTCGATGGCAGACGATATGGACGCGAAGATGGAACAGTTCAGGGAACTTTTTGATCCGCCCGAATACGATGGCAGATGGCTCGGCTACCAGAGAACGCTTGAGAGCAATGTCCGAATTTCGACAAGACCTGGAAAATGATGAGGTAGTCTATGTTTATTAAAAATCAGCATTTGGAATTAGTGATTGAAGATATGACAGAGGACGGCAGCGGATTAGGGAAAGTAGAAGGCTTTCCCTTTTTTGTTAAAGACGCCGTGCTGGGGGACTGCGTGGAAATTGCGGTCACGAAGGTAAAGAAAACATACGGCTACGGTCGCGTGATTCGCGTCCTCGAACCGTCGGAGTATCGCATCCCCGAGGCCTGCCCGTCTGCGCGCCGCTGCGGTGGCTGTCAGCTGCAGGCGATGTCCTATGAGCGACAGCTTCGGTTTAAGCAGGACAAGGTGGCAAACCATCTGAAACGAATCGGCGGATTTTCGGTGCCGGTAGAGCCTACCATCGGAATGGATAACCCGTATCATTACCGCAACAAGACACAGGTGCCGGTCGGCGTGAGCCGTGACGGCAGGGTTGTAATGGGCTTTTATGCAGGACACAGCCACGATATTGTGGAACAGCCGGGGTGTATGCTCGGAAGCAGGGAAAATGACCGTATCCTCGGTGCTGTACGCAGCTTTATGGAGGAACATGCGATTCCTGCTTATGAGGAGGAAACCGGTAAGGGACTGATTCGCCACATTCTGATTCGCCGTTCCTACAAGACCGGGGAGTATCTGGTGTGTGTGGTGATTAACGGAAAGAAGCTTCCGCAGTCCGAAAAACTTGTGGAGAAGCTGCGCGCACTGGAGCCGGAGCTTGCGGTAACCAGTATTTGCCTCAATATCAATGAAGCCAATACCAATGTAATCCTTGGCGAGAAGGTTGTAAATCTGTACGGGCCGGGCTACCTGACGGACAACATTGGGAATCTCAGTTTCCGTGTATCGCCGCAGTCCTTCTTTCAGGTAAATCCGGAACAGACGCGAAAGCTTTACGAAAAGGCGCTGGAATTTGCCGAACTTACAGGTAATGAGCAGGTGTGGGACTTGTACTGCGGAATCGGTACGATTAGTCTCTTCCTTGCGCAGAAGGCAGGATTTGTCCGGGGCGTCGAAGTGGTTGCACCGGCCGTCCGCGACGCCAAAGCCAATGCAGAT
>DLOO01000070.1:29837-39633 GCA_002479645.1 Lachnoclostridium sp. UBA7482
GACCCGCCCCGTAAGGGCTGTGAGCCGGTCGTTATTGATACGATGATTTCCATGAATCCGAGGCGAATTGTCTACGTCAGCTGTGACAGTGCAACGCTGGCGCGTGACCTGAAGCTTCTGACCGCCGGTGGCTACCGGGTGGAGAAGGTGCAGCCGGTAGACATGTTCCCGTGGACGGTGGGGATAGAGACGGTTGTCCGCTTGTCGAAATGCGCTGAGTAAGAAAAGGCTATCAGGGAGGCATTGGAATATTTCCGTATGATTTGGTGCTATCTTAGAAATGGCGAGACGCTTTTCAGATTATCGGTCAGATTAAAAATGTTCTTGCGCCATTTGATGTGGATATAAGTGTGGGAGATGTAATTATGCCAAAAGCAGAAGGGCAGACAATCCTGCTGGTTACTCATGACCCGTTGGTGGCACAAGCTTGTAAGCGAATGGTAGTAATTGAAGACGGAAGGATTGTTTCGGATACACAGATATAGCCGCTCTGTGTTCGTGGACAAAACCGATAGGTACCCTCTTTACCGGCAATTCGGTAAGGAGGGTATTTTTATGTCTCTTTTTACACATTTTAGTTGACAAAAAGTTTAGTAATAGTATATAATTCGATTAGCTACGCGAGTTTAGCAAAAACGAATCAAAGGTTTAGTATAATCAAATCTTCGGCAAATGAAAGAAGGTCTTTATTTGGAACTGGAATACGTGAATGAAACGATCGGAAAGAAGATCAAAAATCTTCGGAACAGAAACGGACTGACGCTACAGGAACTGGCGGACCGAACTGAATTAACAAAGGGATTTCTTTCCCAGCTCGAAAGAGGACAGGTATCTCCGTCCGTGGTTACCCTGCTTGACTTAATCGAATGTCTGGGAGTTACGCCTGCCGAATTCTTCGCAGAGGAGGAGAAAAAGCAGGTGGTCTTTTCAGAGGAAGGCTACTTTGAAAAGATTGATGACAACGGCAACAGCATCCAGTGGGTGGTGCCGTCGGCGCAGAGTAACCAGATGGAACCGCTGCTGGTGGTAATCAATCCTCATCAGACGCTTGAAGAGGACAAGCCGCATCAGGGAGAGGAATTTGGTTATGTCATCTCCGGAAGGGTTAACCTCTATCTGGGAGATAAAGTATATCATGTAAAAACAGGGGAAAGTTTTTACTATCCGGCTGCGGAAGTGCATCGTATTGTCAATCCGGGAAGCCGTCCGGCAAAGCTGATTTGGGTCAGCACGCCGCCTTCATTTTAACTATAAGAGAGGAAAGACGCATGGAAACAAAGGAAAACATTATTGAATTAAAGCACATCGGCAAGTCGTTTGATGACGGCTTTGCGGCGGTCAGCGACTTTAATCTGGAGGTTAAGAGGGGAGAGTTTGTTACCTTCCTCGGTCCGTCCGGTTGTGGTAAGACAACTACACTTCGTATGATCGCGGGATTTGAAATCCCCAGTGAGGGCGAAATACTATTGAATGGCCAGTCCATTACGGAGCTGCCCCCGCATAAACGCCCCATCAATACTGTTTTTCAGCGTTATGCGTTGTTCCCTCATATGAATATTTATGAGAATATAGCATTTGGTCTGAAGCAGAAGAAGACTCCGAAGGAGGAAATCGACCGTCGCGTTACGAAGGTTCTCGACCTCGTTGACCTTGAGGGCTTCGAGCAGAGAAGCGTATCGACCCTGTCCGGTGGACAGCAGCAGAGAATTGCCATTGCGCGTGCATTGGTAAATGAGCCTCAGATTCTTCTGCTCGACGAGCCTCTCGGCGCATTGGATCTTAAGATGCGTAAGGAAATGCAGCTCGAGCTTAAGAGTATGCACGAAAAGCTCGGTATCACCTTTATTTATGTAACGCATGACCAGGAAGAAGCCCTGACCATGTCCGACAAGATTGTCGTTATGTCCGAGGGTAAGATTCAGCAGATCGGTACTCCGGAGGATATTTACAACGAGCCGAAGAATGCATTTGTCGCCGACTTTATCGGTGAGAGTAACATTTTCAACGGCATTATGACGGGAAAACTGAAGGCAAGATTCTGCGGAGGTGAATTTGCCTGCGTTGATGATATTGAGGAGGGCACACATATTACCGCAGTTGTTCGTCCGGAGGATGTTATCTTTACGGAACCGGGCAAGGGAACCATTGACGGTACCGTAACTTCCGTCATCTTCAAGGGGATGCACTACGAAATTACCGTTCAGTCCGGCAAGAACGAGATGGTTATTCAGACCGTAAATTCCGCAGCGCCGGGAGATAAGGTCGGCATGAAGGTGGAGCCGAACAATATCCACATTATGATTGCAGAGGATCACACCAACGTTTTCAATGCGGACATCAACAAGGCGTTTCATCTTGAATACAACGGCACGGTTCTCGATACCAGCGTTACCAGGATTATCAAGGGCAGCAAGCGTATGGAGGACGGGACTCTGATTGACGGTCACGGCGAGGTTGTTGATATCGACCGCACCAAGATTCAGATTTCCATCCGCCCGGAGGATATTGATATGACCGATAATGCAGAGGAAGGTCTTGTACAGGGCTATATCAGCAACCTTATTTATAAGGGCGACCACTACAGTTATGTTATCCACTCCGATTTGGGTCAAGATTTCATTGTTGACGACGAAGACCTGTGGAACATGAATGATACGGTCGGTCTGATTATGCCTGTTGAGAAAATGAAATTTGCAGTTAAGAGATAGGAGATTGCCATGCAGAAGTTTCGCTTTTCCAGAAAAAGCCTGGGCATTCCCTATGCGCTTTATCTGATTCTTTTCGTGGTAGCGCCCCTGTTGGTATTGTTTTACTATGCATTTACCAACGGCGAGGGTCGTTTCACGGTTGCTAACCTGACCGGGTTCTTCACTGACCCGAACACCATGGGCACGCTTTTGTACAGCCTTGCCGTGGCTTTTGTGACAACGATGGTATGTCTTCTTCTGGCTTATCCGACCGCGTACATACTGGCGACGAGCAAGCTGAGAATGAAAGGCGTACTGGTGATGGTTTTCGTTATGCCGATGTGGATTAACTTCTCCCTGCGTATCACTGCGCTGAAAGAGGTTCTGAACCTGCTGGAAGGCAATCTTGCCATGTATCCGTTTTTGAATGCGGTTGTCGG
Organism: Lachnoclostridium sp. UBA7482; assembly: GCA_002479645.1. Classification (GTDB taxonomy): domain Bacteria; phylum Bacillota; class Clostridia; order Lachnospirales; family Lachnospiraceae; genus ISDg. The sequence goes on from DLOO01000070.1 coordinate 32,965, forward strand.
CATGACCTACGATTTTCTGCCGTTTATGATTCTGCCGATTTATACCACCATTTCCAAACTGGACGGCTCCCTTCGTGAAGCTGCCATGGATCTGGGGGCAAATGAGGCGCAGACCTTCCTGAAGATTACCCTGCCGCTGTCCGTTCCCGGAATCATCAGCGGCGTATCGATGGTATTTCTTCCGGCAATGACCAATTACGTTGTTCTTGATATGCTGTATAACAGCACTTACATTATGGGCAGCCTGATTGGAAGCTACTTCTCCGCATACGATTGGCACGGCGGTTCTATGATTGCGCTGGTACTTCTTGCCATCATTTGCATCTTTACTCTTCTTATGGGTGGAGACAGCGAGGAAAATGCGAGAGGGGGTGCACTTCTGTAATGAAAAAGACGGTTAAGATTGGGTATATTGCCCTGATTCTGTTATTTATTTACATCCCGATTCTGATTCTTGCGGTATACAGCTTTACCGATACCGCGAATATCGGTGCGAAGGGGCATTTCTCTGTAAAGAATTACATTACGTTGTTCACAACCGAAGAGCTTTTGCAGATGATTATCGGAACGGTACTTCTGGCGTTTGGCGTGGCTGTTCTGGCAACAATACTGGGTACGCTGGGCGCGCTCGGGGCATTTTACTCGAAGAAGAGAATTTCCTCCGCTATTTCCGTTCTGAACCAGGTTCCGGTAGTCAATGCCGACGTCGTGACCGGTTTTGGGATCTGTATCCTTTTGGTTGTCGTTTTCGGCGTCAGCAAGGATACCTATATCCCGCTTCTCGTCGGACAGACAACCCTGTGCGCACCGTTTGTGTACCTGTCGGTTATGCCGAAGATTCGTCAGATGGATTCAAGCATCTACGAGGCGGCATTGGATCTTGGCGCAACACCGTTTACCGCATTGTGGAGGGTTGTAATTCCGCAGATTGTTCCCGGTATTCTTTCCGGATTTGCCCTGGCAGTTACGCTGTCCCTGGATGATTATTTTATTGCTACTTACACGAAGCCGGCAACCTTTGATACCATCAGTACCTATGTTGTAAATGCGACCAAGGGTTCTCAGACCAGTATCAAGACGGCACTTTGGGCATTGTCGACGGTTATTTTCGTACTGGTTATTTTGTTTGTACTGGTTATGAGCCTGCGCTCTGCAAAGAAAGAGGAGGGGTAATGGCATGAGAAATATACTTAAGAGAATGCTTGTGCTTCTCCTTGCCGCAGGAATGCTTGTTCCGGCAGCGCCGGCAAAAGCAGCGGAAAAGCCCGGGAAGATTGTCCTGCGTGTCTGCAACTGGGAGGAGTATATTGACGAGGGCGGCTGGGATCCCAAAGAGGAGACCATTGATCTTGAGAGCGGAGCGATCCTCGGTGAGAAATCCATGGTAGAGGACTTTGAGGCATGGTATTATGACACCTATGGGATTGAGGTTGAGGTGGAATACTCCACCTTCGGTACCAATGAGGATTTGTACAATATGCTCACAATCGGCGATGTGTACGATCTGGTGTGCCCGTCCGAGTACATGGTTATGAAGCTGATGGCAGAGGATAAGCTGGTGCCCCTCTCCGATAATTTTTTCAATACCGAAGACCCGAATAATTTCTATATCAACGGGGTATCGCCTTACATCCAGAACATCCTTGCTACAAAGGAAATCAACGGAGAGGCATGGGGCAAATACATGGCAGGCTACATGTGGGGCGTCACCGGTATTGTGTACAATCCGGACGTTTTAAGCGAAGAAGAGGCCGCGACTTGGACGATTGTCAATAATCCGGATTACTACCGTCAGATTACCATTAAGGACAATGTGCGTGACTCCTACTTTATGGCAATCGGAGCGCTCCGCTCAGAGCTTCTTACATCGGAGAGCTTCAAAGGCGACGCCGACTATCCGAAGCGTCTGGAAAATGTCATGAACGATACGACGCCGGAAACGATTCAGAAGGTGCAGGATTTTCTCCAGTCTGTTAAGAATAACGTTTATTCCTTCGAGACGGACTCCGGTAAGGCGGACATGATTACCGGTAAGGTGGTTGCCAATTACCAGTGGTCCGGAGATGCGGTATATACGATGGATCAGGCAGACGAAGACGATTACACCCTGAATTTTGTTATCCCGAGAGAAGCTACCAATATTTATTTTGACGGCTGGGCAATGCTGAAAAGCGGCGTTGAGGGAGACAGTGCAAAACAGCATGCGGCAGAAGCATTTATCAACTTCTGCTCCCGTCCGGACAATGCGGTACGCAACATGTATTACATCGGCTATACCTCGGTTATTGCCGGTGGTAAGGACAGCAGGGTTTATGAGTATCTGCAGTGGAATTACGGTGCAGAGGAGGACGAAGAGGATGTCGTAGAATACGATGTCAGTTATTTCTTCGAGGGCGAAGGCGGCGAACGCAGCCATGTCTTTGAGGTACCGGAGGAGCAGACGCACAGACAGCTCGGAGCACAGTATCCGAGCGGGGAGAATCTGGAACGCGCCAGCATCATGATTTACTTTGATGCGGATCAGAGCAAGGCAATCAACCGGATGTGGATTAACGTCCGATGCTATAACGCAAACGATATCCCGGCTTGGGCATGGATTGTCGGTGGTTTGGCGGTCGTACTGCTTGGCGTATTCATTGTTCGCAGCAGAATCAACAAAAAGAAAATCGGAGCGTAAATACCAATCGTGACTATACTCGCGCGCAGGGAAGCCGGCCGATAAATCGGCACGCGCCGGACGCGAGAGTTTCGCGAGCGAAACTCTTTATTCTACATCGGGAGAACTTAGTAAAATCTAGTATGAAGACGAAAATGCACAAGATATTGAAGCGTATGGAAAAATTTTTCAATATCTTGTGCTTTTATATTGCCAACCACAAGGATTTGTGATACTATGAAATTACGTTCCGTTTTGGGGACGTATTGCTGTGTGAATCTTATCAAAAAGGGCAAAAACGTAATTTTTTAAGGTATTTAAGGAGAAGGGTATGAAAATTATCAAAAGAAACGGATCAGAAGAAGCATTTGACCGCCGGAAAATTAAGAGCGCTATTTTGAAGGCCAACAACGAGACGGAGAGTCGGCCCGAGCTGACAGACCGTCAGGTGGACTATATTTCCCTCGTTATTGAGGATTACTGTAACGAAATCGGCCGTGCACTGTCTGTAGAGGAGATTCAGGAGCTTGTGGAGACTCACATCATCTTACAGGGGGCTCCGGAGACCGCAAAGCGTTATATTCGTTATCGTTTTACCAGAAATCTGGCGCGTGTTGCCAACACAACCGATAATCAGATTCTCTCCTTGATTGAGTGTAACAATGAGGAGGTTAAGCAGGAGAATTCCAACAAGAATCCGACGGTAAACTCCGTTCAGCGTGACTATATGGCAGGTGAGGTCAGCAAGGATTTGACAAAGCGAATCCTGCTTCCGGAGGAGATTGTGCGTGCACATGAGGAAGGGATTATTCATTTTCATGATGCGGACTATTTTGCCCAGCACATGCACAACTGCGACCTCGTAAATTTGGAGGATATGCTGCAGAACGGTACGGTTATCTCCGGCACCATGATTGAGCGTCCCCATTCCTTCTCTACTGCATGCAATATTGCGACACAGATTATTGCACAGGTTGCAAGCAATCAGTACGGCGGACAGTCCATTTCCCTTGCGCATTTGGCTCCGTTTGTACAGGTGTCCCGTGAGAAGATTCAGAAGCAGGTTATGGCAGAAATGGCAGAGCTTAACGTTTCTGTTAGTGAAGAACAGGTTTCAAGCCTGGTAGAAAAGCGTGTGCGAGAGGAAATCAACCGCGGGGTACAGACCATTCAGTATCAGGTCGTTACCTTGCTGACAACCAACGGACAGGCGCCGTTCGTAACCGTATTTTTGTACCTTAACGAAGCAAAGAATGAGCGGGAGAAGAAGGATCTCGCAATTATTATCGAGGAGATTCTCAACCAGCGTATCATCGGTACCCGAAATGAAGCCGGCGTCTGGGTTACCCCTGCATTTCCGAAGCTGATTTATGTTCTTGAGGAGGACAATATCCGCGAGGACGAACCTTACTGGTATTTGACCGAATTGGCTGCAAAGTGTACCGCAAAGCGTATGGTACCGGATTATATTTCCGAGAAGGTTATGCTTGCCAACAAGATTGATGAAAATGGTGAGGGACACTGCTATACCTGTATGGGCTGCCGCAGCTTTTTGACTCCTTATGTGGATGAAAACGGAAAGGCAAAGTATTACGGTCGTTTCAATCAGGGTGTTGTTACGATTAACCTGGTTGATGTTGCCTGTACTGCCTGCCGCAATTCCCGCAATGAAGAGCGTTTCTGGGAGGTACTCGAGGAGCGCCTGGAGCTGTGCCATTGGGCATTGCAGTGCCGTCATAAGCGTCTGAGGGGTACGTTGTCCGATGCGGCGCCGATTTTGTGGCAGTACGGCGCATTGGCGCGTTTGAAGAAGGGGGAAACCATCGATAAGCTCCTCTTCGGCGGTTATTCTACTCTGTCTCTTGGTTATGCAGGACTTTGGGAGTGTGTATACGAAGTGACCGGCAAGAAGCTGACTGAGCCGGAGGGCGAGGCATTCGGTCTTCGCATTATGGAAGCGTTAAATGCTGCGTGCGCTCAGTGGAAGGCAGAAGAGAATATTCACTATTCCCTGTACGGGACTCCGCTTGAGTCCACAACCTACAAGTTTGCCAAGAGCCTGCAGAAGCGTTTCGGTATCATTCCGGGCGTAACCGACAAAAATTATATTACCAACTCCTATCATGTGCATGTAACCGAGAAGATTGATGCATTTGCAAAGCTTGCCCTGGAGTCCAAATTCCAGACGCTTTCCCCGGGCGGAGCCATCTCTTACGTAGAGGTTCCGAACATGCAGCAGAATATTCCTGCAGTTTTAGAGGTTATGAAGTTCATTTACGACAACATTATGTATGCCGAGCTCAATACCAAGAGCGATTACTGCCAGGAATGCGGTTACGACGGTGAGATTCAGATTGTCGAGGATGACGGTAAGCTTGTATGGCAGTGTCCGAATTGCGGAAACCGTGATCAGACGAAACTCAATGTCGCAAGACGTACCTGCGGTTACATCGGAACTCAGTTCTGGAACCAGGGACGTACTCAGGAGATTAAAGAAAGGGTGCTTCATCTGTAATGCATTTCGGAAGTCTCAAAAAATGTGATATTGCCAATGGTACCGGCATCCGGACCGTCTTGTTTGTGTCCGGGTGTACCCACCATTGCAAGGGCTGTTTCCAGCCGCAGACGTGGGATTTTGCCTATGGCGAAGAGTATACGCAGGAAACGGAGGACGAGATTATCGAGTCCTTAAAGCCGGCATATGTTCACGGGTTAACGCTTCTCGGCGGCGAGCCGATGGAACCGGAGAACCAGCGTGCCCTGCTGCCGCTTCTCAGGCGCATCCGTGCCGAGCTGCCGGGCAAATCTATCTGGGCTTATTCCGGTTATACCTACGAAGAGCTGTGCGGCGAAAGCCGTGCACGATGTGAAGTGACGCAGGAGATTCTGTCGCTTCTCGATGTGCTGGTGGACGGCGAATTTGTGGAGGAAAAGAGAAATCTCTCCCTGCAGTTCCGCGGCAGCGAGAATCAGCGATTGATTGACGTGCCTCTGACACGTAAAACCGGAGAGATTCACTGGTGGACAGATAAGAAATAACCGAAAATCAATTCACAATCGAGGGGGTAAGGGAATGAATCCTATTGAGGATGATGAGGAGGACAGGAAAAAGGACATGATATCCTTCCGCATGTACCAGATCGATAAGCAGCGGGAGCGGATAGATTATGCGCTGAGAGAACTGGATAAGGATCTGAATAGTGTGTTTCACCGTGCGAAGGAAGAATATCGAACCCGATTGACTGAGTGGGGCAGTTTGGTCGCATTTTATATTGCGAGAAGAATCGTGATATCTTTGATAGCAAAAAAGAACGCGTTCCCCATGGCGGTTGGTGTTCTGGCGGTGATTTTGCTTGCTGCAAACTTTGTATACCTCTGTTATTGCCTGAAAAAGACGATGAACTATATGGTTTGGCGTGTCAAAAGGCAGAGCTCGTACATTGAGGTAAATCGCCTGTATACCTTTGCAAAGGAGGAACAATATTACCTCGAATGTATTGCCCGGGTAAGGGAGAGAAAGAAGCAGTTGGAGGAAATCGAACGCAGTCTGAAGAAGAACGGGGATCTGAATGAAGAACAGCTGCAATTCGTAAATCTTCTGAATATTGCGCATGGTCCGAAATTTATTTATGATGATAAAACCGTGTCGGTAAAGGACTGGGCAAAAGTTATTTTATTTAGGGGTTGATTTTTTGGGAAAAGTGTGTATAATAAAATCCGTTGACTGCAAATGTCAATATACATCTTGTAAATCGGGGTGTGGCTCAGGTGGTAGAGCGCTACTTTAGGGAAGTAGAGGCCGCGTGTTCAAGTCACGTCACTCCGATAAGAAAAGGGCGCGTGAAAAAATGAGTTTTCGTTTTTTCACGCGCCCTTGTTCTTCCGTAGGAAATTCCTTTGAATTTCCTACGGAAGAACAACGCTCCGCTTAGGATGCGCATTCGCGCGAAAGGAAGCTAGCCGATAAATCGGCACGCGCTCGGCGCGAGAGTTTCGCGAGCGAAACTCTTTAT
>DLOO01000070.1:39645-40317 GCA_002479645.1 Lachnoclostridium sp. UBA7482
AAAAATGTGTAAATACACAAAAATAGTAATCACTATCGAAACAACGTGCAGTTTCCACTCTCGCGGTAGTACCGAATCCGCTCCTCGATAGCTTCACGCGGAACCTTGAAATAGCCTGCCAGACAGTCGATGCAGAAGAATTCTTCCGCATTTCGGGTAACCAGCTTGCGATAGATAGCGATGTCGTCCGCCATAAGCGGGGCGCCGCACTGCTTGCAGGTTTTATAATTGGCCATCTATTTTACGACCTTTGCCCGGAGAACGATGCAGTCGTGAGACGGGATGGTCGGTGCGTAGCGTTCGCTAAACACGCCGAGCTCCTTGTGCTCCCAGCAATCGTACAGGGACAGCTTGCGGCCGGATGCGGTCGGCAGACCGATATCCCAGAACTGCAGGGACATTTCGCTCGGACGGTCGCTGAAGTTGACCATGCAGATGCCGTAGTCGCCGTTGGCGAGCGGCTTCACCCAGGTCATAACATTTTCGGGATTGTTCCACTGACGGATACAGTACGGACCGCGTCCCTCGATGTCCTGATTCAGAGCGATAACGTCCTTGTTTGTGAGGATTTCGCGTGTGCGCTCGGTCATATTGCGGATATCGCATCCAATCATCAGCGGGGAATTCATAATTGCCCACAGGGAGAAATGCGTCTTGTATTCGGTGTCGGTA
>DLOO01000070.1:40337-41101 GCA_002479645.1 Lachnoclostridium sp. UBA7482
CGCCATGCATGCCGACAACCAGCATGTCGATGTCATTGTAGCAGAAGGCGCCGCCGTAGCCCTGCTTGCCCTCCTGGGAGAGAGCCAGGCGCTTGATAGACTCCCAGTCGTCCTGAATGTCTCCGGTGGAGCGGTACATATGTGCGCCGGTCTCACGAATCCACTGATGTACGTTGTCTGCACCCCAGTTGCATGCGGAGAAGAGAATGTCACGACCGCAGTTGCGAAGCGCCATGCTCATGCGCTTGTAAAGAATCTCGCCCGGAATGTGCTTGGGCTTGTAGCAGTAATCGTATTTGAGAAAATCCACGCCCCACTCGGCGAAGGTCTCGGCGTCGTCAAATTCGTGCTCGAAGCTTCCGGGATGTCCGGCGCAGGTATGGGTGCCGGCGCAGCTGTACATACCGAATTTGAGCCCCTTACTATGCACATAGTCGGCAATGGCCTTCATGCCGTTCGGGAATTTGGCAGGGTCGGGAACGAGACGACCGTTTTCATCACGGTCACGGAGGCTCCAGCAGTCGTCGATAACAACGTATTCGTAGCCGGCATCCTTTAAGCCGGTAGTAATCATCGCATCGGCGGCGCCGCGAATCAGATCCTCGTTGATGTTCCAGGTAAAGGTGTTCCAGGAGTTCCAGCCCATCGGCGGGGTAAGCGCCATGGAGGTAACGGTTTTCGTATCACTCATAACAGGTAAATCCTTTCTTGATAAGTTTTGACGCGGGAATAATGCTGCCCCCACGCTTCGGCAAAAGACTCGA
>DLOO01000070.1:41194-41761 GCA_002479645.1 Lachnoclostridium sp. UBA7482
TGCCTTCGCGTAGATTATACCATATCCGCGAGCAGAATAATAGCAAGGAATATCCACAAATATCGTAAGAAAATCAACGGAAATTTTGCTTTTTACAGGAAACTACAAAAAATTGCTGACTCCGTTTCTTGCAGGCAGACCTGAAAAATGCTATACTGAAATATCAAATTCTTTTGATACAAAAGTATCCGTAAGGGGAAATGCAGGGGTGTGTTGATTATGGAGAGAACGATTACAATTACGAAGGACAGTGAAATGGACTTCCGCAATGCGGTGGATGGCTGCATCGGTACCGGACGTATGGGGCTTGCGCTGCATGCGGAGTATCAGGAGCAGCTGCGCAAGGTGCAGGAGGCGATAGGATTTACCTATATCCGCGGCCATGGCATCTTTAGCGATGACATGGGCATTTATCAGGAGTATACGGTTAACGGGGAGCGGATTGCCGAGTACAATTTTACCTATCTGGATCGCGTCATGGATTTTTACCGAAGTGTAAATCTGAAACCCTTCCTTGAGCTTTCGTTCATGCCGGAGAAACTGGCAAGCGGAACGCAGACGGTATTT
>DLOO01000070.1:41773-50939 GCA_002479645.1 Lachnoclostridium sp. UBA7482
AGGATTACCGACGGTGGACGGCGCTGGTGCAGGCAACGCTTCGGCATCTGGGCGGGCGCTATGGCTGGGACGAGGTTTTGACCTGGCCGATTGAAGTGTGGAACGAGCCGAATTTGCCGGGGTTCTGGTACAAGGCTGATATGCAGGAATATTTTAAGCTTTTTAAGGAGACCTTCTATGCAATCAAAGAGGTAAATCCCGAACTTCGCGTGGGCGGCCCTGCGGTTTGCGGCGGCTCCGATGAAATCTGGATTCGCAGCTTTCTGGAGTATTGCCGGAAGGAGCAGATTCCGGTGGATTTCATCACGCGTCATCACTATACGACGGATTTTCCGGAGGATGTGGGACACTATGGCTATGCCGACCTGATGGATCCGTATGAGGGCTTTGCAAACCTGCATACGACAAGGGAGATTACAGACAGTTTCCCCGAATACCGTGGTAAGGACATTCACATTACGGAGTTTAATACGTCCTATATTCCGAACTGCCCGCTGCACGATACGAACCAGAATGCAGCCTATATCGCACACCAGCTTGCGCGCCTCGGGGAGGACAATGCGTCCTATTCCTATTGGACCTTCGGCGATGTGTTTGAGGAGCGCGGCGTGCCCTTTACCCCGTTCCACGGCGGCTTCGGTCTTGTGGCAAACGGCGGTATCCCTAAGCCGACGTTCTGGAGCTTTGTGTTCTTTAAGCGTTTGAAGGAAAATGCCGCCAAATGTCTTTATCGTGACGACAATATCGTTATCATGCAGCAGAAGGACGGCAGCCTGCGCGGCGTAGTTTGGCATGCAACCCGAAAACGTGAGGGCAGGAAGCTGACGATGCAGGTGAATCTGCCGATGGCAGCAGGCGAATACTGCCTTCTGACCGAGCGCGTGGATGAGGAAAGCTGCAATCCGCTGAAGGTATGGCACGATATGGGTGAGCCGGCGAACCCGAGCGCAGCAGAGCTTGCGATTATCAGGAGCGCGGCACAGCCGAAGCTTTCAAGCAGCCGTGTACGCGCCGGAGAGGCCGGTATGCATGTAAACTTCGATTTGCCGGAGCATGCGGTGGTGTACTTTACAGTTGAGAATCGTCCGATTCGTCCGGATCGCGGCTATTCCTACGACCGTGTTATGCAGTATCCGGCGGCGAATCCGCTTACGAGACTCGATTATCCCGACCCGGATGTGATTCGTGTGGATGATACCTACTATATGGTCAGCACGACGATGTATTTTATGCCGGGCTGTGAGATTCTGCGTTCCTATGACCTGGTTCATTGGGAACATGCGGCTTATGTTTACGACCGCCTGGACAGTACCGATGCGCAGACGCTTACGAACGGGGCGAATGCTTACGGCAAGGGCATGTGGGCAGCATCGCTTCGCTATCATAACGGCACATTTTACATTTGCTTTGTCGCAAATGATACGCATAAGACCTATCTTTACAGGTCGACCGACATCAATGGTCCGTGGGCGAAGCAGATTATCGAGGGATTTTATCATGATTGCTCGCTGCTTTTTGATGACGACGGCAAGGTTTATATTGCTTACGGCAACCGCCGGATTTATATTACCGAGTTGAATGACGACCTGACCGGACCGAAGCCGGGCGGACTGCATCGCCTGGTGGCAGATGATGCCGACAACCCGATGCTTGGCTATGAGGGCAGCCATTTCTATAAGATTAACGGCAAATACTACCTGTTCTTTATTCATTCCCTTCCGGATCGTTGGCGCCGCGTAGAGGCATGCTTTACGGCGGACTCGATTGACGGGGAATTTGTGGGCGGCGACTGCCTGAATGACGACATGGGCTATCTTGGTTCCGGTGTTGCACAGGGAGGTATCGTCGATACGCCGGACGGCAAATGGTACGGCGTCCTGTTCCAGGATCGCGGTGCGGTAGGACGCATTCCGGTGCTTGTACCGGTGCGCTGGGAAGGGGATTTGCCGATATTCGGTGTGGACGGTATGGTTCCGGCGCAGATTTCGGTGGATTCCACCCGGCCGGAATATGTTTACAAGCCGCTTGTCGGAGGGGACGACTTTAAGCAGGGGGGCGGCAGCTTTGGATTTGCTGATTACTGGCAGTTTAACCATGAGCCGGAGCTTTCGCTTGTAACAAAGGATGAGGCGAACGGTCGTTTGATTCTGCGCACGGATCGTGTGGATGTGGAATTGACAAGCGCCCGCAATACCTTGACGCAGCGCATGATTTTCCCGTACTGTACCGGAGAGGTTGTTCTCGACGCGAGCGGACTTGGAGAAGGCGATTATGCCGGACTGTGCGCACTGCAGGGCAAATACGCATTTATCGGGGTGACCAGGAGAGACGGCAAGCTGACGCTTGTAATGCGCCATGTGGAGAAGAGGGGCGACACGGAAGAGCTGATAGAAGAATTTGCGCAGCCGTTAGAAGCAGAGAAGGTAACCCTGCGGGCAACCGCGGATTTCACCAATGGCAAGGATATGGCAGCATTTTCCTATCGTGTCGGCTGGCGTTTCGCACCTGCGGGACCGGAACACAAGCTTGCGTTCCGTCTGGATCATTTTACCGGCTGTCGGTTCGGTCTGTTCTGCTTTTCGACCGCGAAGCCGGGCGGCGAGGCTGTGTTTGAGGCGTTTCGGTATCTGGCATAGGGGAGAAAACTCTGACAGACCATCGTATCATGTCCGGGCTAAAAAATGTGAAATAAATGAAAAAATATAGCTGCAAACCTTACAATGTGCTATAATATACGCGAAGGCAAAAGTGAGGGTTCCGGAACAAACAGGAATACCATGCTTGCATGAGGATTCCAGTTTGTTCCGGAACCCGAGCGCGCACGCGAACGAGAAAACCGAAGGGTTTCGAGTCTTTTGCCTGAGCGCTGGTGAACATTATTATCAGTCATTACATCCATTTATGGATGATGATATAAAAATATATCGGAGAGATATATTGACAAAATTCAAATATTGGGGAGGATACTGAAATGAAGAATTATTTTGATTTGACGGGTCAGGTGGCTGTGGTTACCGGATGCTCGACAGGACTTGGTGTACAGATGGCGAAAGCGCTTGCGAATCAGGGCGCTAATATCGTGTGCCTTGCTCGTCGTAAGAATTTGATTGATGAGGTTGCGGCAGAGCTTACCCGGACGTATGGGGTAAAGGCAATCGGTGTTCCCTGTGACATTACGGACACCGAAAAAGTTGTGGAGGCGATTGACGTCGTTATGAAGGAATTTGGCAGAATTGACATTCTTGTTAACAATGCCGGTACCGGTGCGGTTGCTCCCGCAGAGCAAATCACGGATGAGCAGTTTGCTAATGAGATGAACATTGACCTTTTCGGCTCTTTCAAGATGGCCAGAGAGGTTGTCAATAAAGCAATGATTCCGGCTGGTTACGGAAGAATTATCAACATTGCTTCGATGTATGGTTTGGTGGGCAACAAGATTGCTCCGGCAGCGCCTTATCATGCTGCGAAGGGTGGCGTGGTAAACCTTACCAGAGCGCTTGCAGCAGAGTGGGGCGACAAGGGCATTACGGTTAACAGCATTTGCCCGGGCTATTTTGAGACTCCGCTTACAAAGGAAACCCTGGAGACCGAGTTCTTCCAGAATTATGCAAGAACGATGATTCCTCTCGGTCGATACGGTAAGGAAGGAGAGCTGGATACGGCAGCTATTTTCCTTAGCTCATCGGCAAGCAGCTATGTAAATGGTTTGATTCTTCCCGTTGATGGCGGATATACCTCATTATAATATGTTTTCAATTAAGAACAGCACAAGGCGTCTTGGGGATGCTTTGTGCTGCTCCAGTCAGACTCTACTGCTTTCTCGAAAAAGTCTAAAATTCTTATGGCGCATCAAGCCTGATTAAAATTCCGTTAAATATAGTGGTTGTGATATTTGATTATGACAACTTGATATTGTTTTGCTATGCGCATTATGCGTGAAAGGGGATACCCGATGAATTGGGTTCGTATTTGGCTCGGGAGTTTCACATGCGAAATCCTTTGTTCTTGACAATTATGCGTATAGTGTGTATAAAATAGAAGTGAGGAGATAATACTAAGGATGAGAGCAATGGAAGCAGAAAAAATCCTTATGAAAGATGGGTGGTACTTTGTCAAGCAAGTCGGTTCTCACAGACAGTACAAACATCCAACGAAACCCGGAAAGGTAACGATTCCTTTCCATACCGGTGACCTTGATCGAGGAACCGCAAAATCAATTTTGAAACAGGCGGGTATGGAACAGGGATCGGAATTATGAAAAGAGGTGAAAAATATATGAAATTATTGTACCCTGCCATTTTTACCCCGTGTGAAGAGTCGGAAGGTTATACGGTTGTTGTTCCGGATTTGCCGGGATGCGTTACGGAAGGAAAATCTTTGGTGGATGCAATTGAGATGGGTGTTGATGCCGCGAGTGGTTGGATTCTCGGAGAATTGGAAGACGGTAATTCTATTCCGTCTGCGTCACGAATGAATACAATTCCTGTAGAACCGGGAAGCTTTGTTAATCTGCTGGTTCTTGATATCGATGCTTATGCAGAAAAGTATGGACAGAAGGTTGTACGCAAGAACATCACGATTCCTGCGTGGTTAAATACGTATGGGGAAAAGAATCACATTAACTTTTCCAAAGTGTTACAAGAGGCTTTAATGAAAAAAGCGAGCGGCTGAAATATATTTTGGGATGGTACCCTTCTTTTCGGTTGTCCGGCAAAGAGAGTATATTTTATTTCCGCCGCCCGGACTTCTTCCGCGCCTCCTTATACTCTGCAATACGCTGCGCGATGGTCGAATAGTCGCGTTCAATCAGTTCGTCGCTCATCTGGCGCTTGAGCAGTTCCTCCGGGACATTTTCGATAATCCTGTGAATGACATTTTCCTTGCTCATCTGCGCGTATTTGGGCATATGATTCAACTCCAGGATGTGAGCGAGTTCGGGGCGCCACAGAAGGCTCATCTGGTTGCGGAGCTTCACTGCCCTTTCACGCTTGGGATTGGGCTTGGGATTGCGCAGGATGTAGAAGTCCGGGCCGTTTTCCTCGCCGACGGTGATGATGCCCCAGTAATCCGGCACGTGCTCGGCAATGTGAGTGCCGTGGCTTTCGCCTGCCACTACGATATTGTAATCAAAATATCGGTTATAATCGCGAACCTGTCTGGCGAGTCGGGCGTAGGTATCGGCGTCGCTTTTGATTTCAATGCCGCAGATAGAGTCCGGCGTTACGGCAATGACGTCCACGCGCGTTTTTCCAATCACGATTTCTTCTAAAATGCGGAGCCTTTGGTTGCGTTCCTCTAAGAACTCAAACAGCGGTTCGCGGATATCTTTATCGTATAGCATAATGCACCTGCCTGTTGTATTTGAAAAGGGCAAATGCGGCATTCTTGATGCGCACTCGCTTCGGCAAAAGACTCGAAAACCTCCGGTTTTCTCGTTCGCGTTCAGGTTCCGGAACAAACAGGAATCCTCATGCGAGCATGGTATTCCTGTTTGTTTCGGAACCTGAACTTTTGCCTTCGCGTACATTGTACCTTATGCGCCCGGCTTCGTCAATTATGTGTGGAAAAATATACAGCGAATGCTGTAGCGGCATCTGCATAGGAAAAAATTACCGCTTCGCCGGAGGCAATCTGAGGGGGAATCTCCTTGACTTGCAGCCGGTTTCTGATTATACTTTGATGTAGAGTGGTTTACAGCGGGAGAGCTTACCGGCGAGGTTGTCGGCAGCCCCGGCAGCACATGGTTTCCGTAGGCTCCCTATCGGAGCGGCGGAACTGTTTTACAGGAAGGAAGAAGGAAGCAATGTACAAAAAGGTAATGGGAAAATGGAGTGCATGGGTGCTGATTACAGCGCTTGTCATGTCTTTGGTGGGGGTTCATGAAGCGAACGCTTCCCAATATGTAAAGAACCTCATGATGCCGGATGCATCCGTAACCGGAAAATCCTTTGAGATTGGTGAAAAAATCACGCAGGAGGATTTTGATACGGCATTTGAAGTTGCGCTCAATCAATACAATACCGTAGAGGGCGGTTTGACAATGGTTCCTTACGGAAGCGGCGACGGACGGCTTGACTGCGTATGGCTGGTTGATTACTTTCTCAAGTACGACCTTGGTTATGCACTTCCGGATTCCTGTATCGGAACGCCGCATCCCGCAATCAAGGAGCGTTGGGATGAGTATCTTGCTGAGACAGGCAAGACTTACGGAAGCGGTGCGGCTGCATTGTTCTCCTGGTTCTGGTTTGAGGCCGATGAGAGTGAACGTTATGTGGTTACTGAGGATTATACCTTCGGTGATACTGTGATTTTGAAACCGGAAGTGACGGATTCCTTCAGCGCGGACAATGCGGAGATGGTTCGGTGGCTGAAGGAGATGGAGGAGGTCGGAGCAATTAAGCCCGGCGCGCTGATCCTCTGGACCTACAAGGGAACAGAACTGGTTCACGGCAAGCACATTGCAATGTATGCAGGCGACGGACGGATTTTCAATACACGCGGTAACATTACTTTTAACGGCGTGAAGGGCGTATCCGGTCTGGAGGGTGCAATTTACAATATGTACGGCACCGGGTCCGGTAGTATTCCTTTCGGCATTATTAACATTATGGAAAATGATTTTGGCGGAGTGGAGCCCACACCTACGGAGCCGATAGAAGAGCCAACGCCTACCCCGGAAGAGCCTACTCCTACGGAGCCGATAGAAAATCCTACGCCTACCCCGGAAGAGCCTACTCCTACGGAGTCGGTAGAAAATCCTACGCCTACCCCGGAGGAACCTACTCCTACGGAGCCGGTAGAAAATCCCACGCCTACTCCGGAGGAACCTACGCCTACCCCGGCGGGATCGGCAATTCGTTTCCGGAAACTTGACGCCAGCGGGGTGAATCCCGTTGCAGGTGCAACCTGTATTGTATTGTACAATGCCAATGAGTGCCCGGATTTTGCTGTTGGAGCACCGTATCTGAAGAGCGACAACGACGGCATTCTGGCACAGGATGTAACGAGCGAAAATGGCATAGTGGTTGCAACCGGTATGACCGACGAAAATGGTTACCTGAACGTTGTTCTTTCGGAGAACCTGGAGCTTCTCGGCGCAGACGGCGAGCCGATTGCGATTCAGGACGCTTACCTTGGCGGAGAGAATTTCAATCTTCCCTTCGGACACTATATTATTGTTGAGGTTGAGTCCGCACCCGGTCATCCGATAGATCAGAACTGCTACTATCGTGAGCTGAAAGCAGAGACTGATCGGGGAACCGCAGTCGAACTGACCGGCAAAGGCAATGCGATTTTGATTTACACGGTGGATAAGGATATGTCCCTGCAGGATTCTGCAACAATTTCCACCAAGACGGAGTTGCCGATTTCCATCGCAGTTTCCCCGGAAATTGCAGATGAGGGCATTGAGTGGAGTTCTCTGGATGAGAGCGTAGCTACGGTAGACAGCAACGGTCTGGTAACCGCACACCGTTACGGAGTAACCCTGATTATTGCAACAGCTGCAAACGGAGACTCTTCCGAATTTGAACTGAATACCCTGTTCCATGATGTTGCCGGCTCCAATGTAAAGGGCGACGCAGACTACCAGTACTACTACAACGCAGTTTACTGGGCAGCGGAAAATGGTATCACAGCCGGTTATGACCGCGTATACTTCGGACCCGAGAGAGAATGTGAGCGTAGAGAAATGCTGATTTTCCTCTGGAGAATGGCGGGTATGCCTACCGGATACGGTGACGCAAGAGAGTATTTTAATGATGTGACCTATGATCCTGCAAGCGCAAGCAACCAGGCTATCGCATGGGCTTACAAGGAAGGCATTACTAAGGGGTATGCCGACGGCGGATTCCATCCGACCGCAAGTATTACCCGTATGGAAACCCTGATTCTTCTATATCGTGTTGCAGGTAAGCCGGAGGTTAGCGGCAAGATTACCTTTCCGGACGTTCTTGCACTGGGAAGCAGAGAAACCAGCGATACGTATCGTGCAATTCTCTGGGCAAGCCAGAAGAAGATTACCAATGGTTACAGCGACGGTAATTTCCAGCCGTATACGAACTGCCTGAGAGAGCATATCGTAACCTTCCTGTACCGCTATGCGAATCTGGAAAAATAGCCGGATGAGGCGCATTGCCTGCTAAATCCGAAATCCATGTGAATATTTAACAGAACAACGGCACATACTGACCCAAGCCCCCGAAATCGAGGGCTTGGGTCGGAGGTGTTTTATGCTTTGGATTGTAAATGGAACGGTTCTGCCGATGGCAGATGACCTTTGTTATGAACACGGCTGTATCGGAATCCGAAACGGCCGTATTGCTTATGTTGGACCTGCCTGCCCGACGCCGGAGGGAGACACGGTGCTGGATGCACAGGGCGGTATGATTCTGCCCGGGCTGATTGAGGCTCACTGCCACATCGGGATTCAGGAGGACAAGAAGGGCATTGAGGGGAATGACTGCAATGAGGGAACCAATCCGGTAACGCCGTGGCTTCGCGCGATTGACGGAATCAACCCGATGGACCCGGCCTTTCACTGCGCTACCAAAGCGGGCGTTACCTCCGTTATGGTCGGACCGGGCAGCGCCAACGTGGTTGGCGGTCAGTTTGTTTTTATGAAGACCGCAGGACGCTGTATCGAGGATATGATTGTGAAAGAACCTGCTGCCATGAAGGTTGCTTTCGGTGAAAATCCAAAGACGCTTTACGGCGGCAACAACAATATGCCGGCGACCCGTATGGCAATTGCGGGTATGCTCCGGCAGGAATTGATGCAGGCGGTTGCCTACCAAAAGGACAAGGAAAACGGTGGGGAAGGATTTGCCCCGGATTTTACTCTGGAGCCGTGGATTCCGGTTCTCGAGCAGAAGATTCCTCTCAAAGCACATGCGCATCGCGCGGATGATATTCTGACGGCAATTCGTATTGCGAAGGAATTTGACCTGCGGATGACATTGGATCACTGTACCGAGGGACACCTGATTAAGGAAGCGGTGAAGGAGAGTGGATTTCCGGCAATTTGCGGACCGCATCTGGCGAGCCGCAACAAGATTGAAATTCAGAATGCGGACTTTAAGACGCCCGGGATTCTGGCAAGTGAAGGTGTGCTGACGGCAATTACGACGGATCATCCGGTATCGATGATACAGTATTTGCCGACTTG
>DLOO01000070.1:50994-60204 GCA_002479645.1 Lachnoclostridium sp. UBA7482
CCGACATTTGCGGGGTTTCCGACTGCGTCGGACGGCTTCAGAAGGGGCTTGACGGCGATGTGGCGGTATTTGACGGGGACCCGCTTGAGATAAAGACGAGAGTTCTGTACACCGTAATCAACGGTGAGGTGGTGTACGACTGTCGGGAAAGCAACACATAGGAATCAGAATCGTTGAAAGGCTGCGAACCCTTGCATGGCAGAAAAATGCCGACAGAGGGAAGCACCTTTTAACAGAAAGTCAGGAGCATGTATGAGAGACTATTTGCCGGTTAGCAGAGAAGATATGGAGGCGCGCGGCTGGGATTATGTGGATTTTACATATGTAATCGCGGACGCCTATGTGGATCATCCGTCCTTCGGGCCGGCGATTATCAGCCGTGTGCTGGAGGCGGAGGGCTACCGCGTGGGTATCATTGCGCAGCCCGACTGGAAGGACGACAACAGCATCGAGATTTTCGGAGAGCCGCGTTTGGGCTTCCTTGTGAGCGGCGGAAATATGGATCCGATGGTCAATCATTACACGGTATCGAAGAAACGTCGGCAAACGGACGCGTTTACGCCGGGCGGCGTTATCGGCAAACGTCCGGATCACGCCACGGTCGTGTACTGTAACCTGATTCGTCACCATTATAAAACGAAGCCGATTATTATCGGCGNNTGGCGGTATCGAGGCGAGCCTGCGACGTCTGGCGCATTACGATTACTGGTCTGACTCCCTGAAACGAAGTATTTTGCTCGACTCACAGGCCAATCTCCTGTCCTATGGTATGGGCGAGCGCAGCATCGTGGAGATTGCGGACGCGCTTGCAAGCGGACTGGATATCGACGACATCACTTTTATCGAGGGTACCGTTTACAAGACCAAATCTCTTGAAAATGTATACGACGCGACGATTCTTCCGTCCTATGACGAACTCAAAGAGGACAAGCTGCAATATGCACGCAGCTTCTATGTGCAGTACATAAATACCGACCCGTTTTCGGGCAAACGGCTGGTGGAGCCTTACGGAGAACGTTATGTGGTACAAAATCCTCCGGCAAAGCCGTTGTCTACCGCAGAAATGGATCGTGTCTACAGTCTGCCGTATATGCGGAATTATCATCCGTCTTACGAGGCGTTGGGCGGTGTTCCGGCAATTACCGAAATCAAATTCAGCCTCAGCAGCTGCCGCGGCNNGGCGGCTGCAGCTTCTGCGCGCTGACCTTCCACCAGGGGCGAATTATTCAGTCCCGCAGCCATGCTTCGTTAGTGGAGGAAGCTAAGAAGATGATTCAGGAGCCGGATTTCAAGGGATATATTCACGATGTCGGCGGTCCTACCGCAAACTTCCGCAAACCCTCATGCTCAAAGCAGCTTAAATACGGTATGCNNCGGTCCCAGTGCGAATTTCCGCAAGCCGGCCTGTGCAAAGCAGATGACAAAGGGCGCCTGTCCGAACAAGCAGTGCCTGTTCCCGACCCCCTGTAAGAATCTTGTGGTAGACCATACGGATTACCTTGAACTTCTCAGGAAGCTGCGTGAGCTTCCCGGCGTGAAGAAAGTATTTGTCCGTTCGGGTATCCGATTCGATTATGCCTGTGCCGATAAGAGCGACCGCTTCCTGCGGGAGCTTTGTGAGTATCACGTCAGCGGCCAGCTGAAGGTTGCACCGGAGCATGTGTCCGACAAGGTTTTGCAGTTGATGGGCAAGCCTGCCAATGACGTGTATCGGAAATTTATTACCAAATACCAAAAAATTAACCAACAGCTTGGCAAAAAGCAGTTCGTTGTGCCGTACCTGATGTCGTCCCATCCGGGTTCGACCTTGAAGGAGGCAATCGAACTGGCGGAATATCTGCGTGACTTGGGTTACATGCCGGAGCAGGTGCAGGATTTCTATCCGACCCCTTCGACGATATCCACCTGTATGTACTATACGGGCGTTGACCCGCGCAATATGCAGCCGGTTTATGTGGCGCATAATCCGCACGAAAAGGCGATGCAGCGCGCGCTGATTCAGTATCGCAATCCTGCGAATTACGATTTGGTAGTGGAGGCGCTTCGCAAGGCGGGACGCGAGGATTTGATTGGATTCGACAGGAAATGCTTAGTATATCCGCGTAAGAATTACGCAAAATCCGACAGCAGGAATGCNNGGAGGAATGCAAAATCCGGCGGCAGAAACACAAAACCGACGAAAAGGGCTCCGTTCGGGAAAAAGCCCGGAGGCGGTCGCCATGGAAGATAATATGATTGGAAATGCGGGCGGCGATGGCAGCAGCGTTTGCCGGTTATGCCCGCGAAATTGCGGTGTTGACCGTGCCGACGGCAAAAAGGGTATTTGCGGGTGTGATGCAACCGTAAGGGTTGCGCGAATTGCCCTGCATTTTTGGGAAGAACCCTGCATCAGCGGGGAGGCAGGCTCCGGCGCGGTATTTTTCTCCGGATGCCCGCTGCATTGCATCTTTTGTCAGAATCGCAGGATTTCCGGCGGTGCAGGCAGGGAAATCGGCATCCGTGAGCTTGCAGAGAGCTTTCTGTCGCTGCAGGCACAGGGAGCGGCGAATATCAACCTCGTGACGCCCACGCATTTTGTACCGCAGATTTGCGAGGCGCTTCGCATCGCAAAGGCAGAGGGACTCGTACTTCCGATTGTGTATAACACAAGTTCTTACGAGACGGCGGAGACACTTGACCTGTTAAATGGGATGGTGGATATTTATCTGCCGGATTTGAAATATACGGATGGCGTTTTGGCGGAGAGGTATTCGCACGCGAAGGATTATCCGGAGGTGGCGAAGGCGGCGTTGGACGTGATGGTAAATCAGGTCGGCAAGCCGGTATTTGACGACAACGGAATGATGAAAAAGGGCGTGATTGTGCGTCACCTGGCACTGCCGGGACACGGGCGGGATTCCCGGGAGGCGCTTCGCTATCTGTGGGAGCATTTCGGAAACCGAATCTATGTCAGCATTATGAACCAGTATACTCCGCCGAAGCAGGATTTGCGGTATCCGAACCTGAATCGGAAGTTGTCGGAACAGGCTTATGACCGGCTGGTTTCTTATGCGATTTCCCTCGGAATGGAGCAGGCATTTGTTCAGGAGGGGGATACCGCGGAGGAAAGTTTCATTCCGGATTTCGATTTGATGCCTGAGAAAATACGCTGATTAAATATTATATTCACGCGCTTGACAGAAGAATATACGGTATGATATTCTTGAACCTGTGACTGCCATGATTCGCCGCATGTGGAAACCGGCAGGAATCGGATAGAAAATGCAATGTACTTTATGGAGGAAAGATTATGACAAAAATCAGAATGGATTTTGTACCTTGTTTGTTGATTGGCGGACTTTTGCTGTGGCTTGTAACCCTTGCGGGTGACAAATATCTGGAGAACGCTAAGGAGCGTTATGAAACACAGAAAATATCGGCGGGGAAGGTCGGCGGGCAAGCGACAGAGGATACGCCGCTGGTAGAGAGCATTGACGAAATGAAAAAGCATGATGTGTTCTGCGTGATTACAAAAGACAAAGACTATGAACTATACCATATGGAGTATGATAATAAGACTTGGTATGCATTGAAACTTCCCTCCGGCGAAGTGGTATGCGTGCAGAACAATTATGCCGGCAGCAAGAAGCTGGATGATAAAACCAGGCGAACGCCCGTGGGACGTATCGTATCTTTCGATATACCGGATGAGCTGGCAAAGAAGTTGGATAAGGCGAGAGGCCTGACGTTTTCCGACAGAACCTTTTATGTGGATATGTACGGTGAATGGTTGAAGGCTCCCAATGAGGATCGTGTGGAGTTGGTCGTTACCTGGGGCGGTTTGCTCTTGTTTCTCACGGGGATGATCGGCTCTCATATGTTGGGCGTTAAGATAGGCATTTTCCCGCCTGCGTTTCCGAAGAGAAAGAAAACGGAAGAATAGGATGGCATGACGGTAAAAAAACTGTGAAAAACCGTGAAATGAAGAAAAAAGGCTTTTCATTCCAAGGGTTCTGTGATACAATACATTAGATTACTTTCAAAAGGAGCATTTGGCTATGAGTATTGAAAACAGACTGGCAGCGAAAAAGAGAAGCCAGAAGGCCAGAAAAAAGGCAGCAGTGGCAAAAGCTGTCAAGATAACTTTGGCTATTTTGATTCCGGTTCTCGTTATCGCAGTTTGCCTGGGTATTTATTTTAGTTATCAGTCCAAGAAGATCGAGTACAGCAAATATCTGACGGCTGATGGGAAAATCAAGAATGTGACGGCAAAGGATTGCCTTTCCGCACTTGCCGATTACAACAACCTTGGAATTAAGCTTTCCGATTATGAGCCGACCGAGCAGGAGATTCGTAAGGCAGTAAAGAGTCAGTACGAAACCATCAAGAAGGCGGAAGAGGAAGCAGCAAAGAAGGATGAGGATAAGAAGGACGAGGATAAAAAGGACGACGACAAGAAGGAGTCCCAATCCGGTTCTTCCGAGTCTGAGGATAAGAAAGACGAGGACAAGAAGGACGAGTCTTCCGACGATAAAAAGGACGATGATAAGAAAGACGAGTCTTCTGATAAGAAGGATGACGACAAGAAAGACGAGTCCTCAGATAAGAAGGATGATGATAAGAAGGATGAAATCTCCGACGAGGATTACTGGAAGATTCTTGAGAATATTACCGATGCTTGGGTAGAGAAGAACTTCAAGGAGAAGATGGGTGACGACTACAAGTGTACACAGGAGGATTTCATCAAGTACATTACCGACAAGACCAGAGAGAACAAGAAGAGCGCAATGCGTTCCGATATTACCAAGAAGCTCAATGAGAACAGCACGGTAAAGGAATACCCCAAGAAGTACACCAAGAACATGATTCAGGTTTATCGCAATCTTGAGATGCAGAGCTTTGAACAGTATTCTGATTTTTACGCTCAGTACTACGGCGTTAATTCCGTATATCAGCTTTACGGTGATAAGAAGAAGTTCAATTCCGCAATGGAAGAGAATGCCAAGGCTGAGGTTAAGACTACGTTGGTACTGCTTGCTATTTATGAGGAAATGGGTCTTACAACCAGCGATGCTGACGTTGAAAAGTATTACAAAGAGGATCAGGGTCAGGATTACAGCAAGTTGGTGAAATCTTATGGAGAGCCTTATTTGAAGCTGCAGTGCAAGTGTGCGCAGGTACTCAATAAGTTGGAAGAGTCCGTAAAATAAATAGATTATATAAAACACAAAAGATGCGGGCGGCGTGGCGCTGCCCGTGTTTTGTCGCTTAATCGGAGGGATGCTACATGCCGGCAAGTTATGCACATAAGGCCTTTGGCGCAAGAGTTTTTCACGGATTGGAACCGGATACAAAGAAACTGATCAGAAAGCATTTGCCGTATTTTTTGATTGGGCTTCACGGGCCGGACATTCTTTTCTTCCATCGTCCGGGAACGGACAGTAAGGTGGGGGAGTACGGGAGGCAATTACATCACGAGGCATTTGAAGGCTTTTATTGCCGGGCAAGAGAGGTTCTGCGCCGTTTTCCGGATGATGAAAAGCTTGTTTATATGTACGGAGTACTGTGCCACCTGTTTTTGGACGGATATTCCCACCCATGGGTAAAGGAAGCAAAGGAGTTATGCGGAGTTACGCACGGACTGCTGGAGACGGAACTGGAGCGTGAGCTTCTGCGTATGGACGGACGCAACGAACTGTCTTTCCCGACAGCGGCGCACATAGGTATTTCCATGGAGTATGCAAGACATATTGCTCCATTTTATGAGGGAATTACGGATGTCGAGGTTTTTGAAAGCCTGATTGGTTATCGGCTGACAGGCACATTTACCAGACGCGAGAGCAGGACGGCTCGAAAGCTGGTATGTGAAGTAATGAAAAAGGTGGGTTATGAGGGCAAGGTTGCCGGTCTGGTTATGAGTAAGCAGGCCAGTAAGCAATGCCGCAGCGCTGTTCTCAAACTGATTGATTTGGGAAGGCAGGCAGAAGCACCGGCAAGAGAAGCAATCGAAGCATTTGCAGAACAGGTGTTCCGGGATGATTTGCCGAGCTACAGCACATTTTCCTATTACGGAGAAACAATAGATTAGGAGGATAAATGATATGATTATTACAGTTACTTTGAATCCGGCAGTTGATAAGACC
This sequence comes from Lachnoclostridium sp. UBA7482, assembly GCA_002479645.1. GTDB lineage: Bacteria > Bacillota > Clostridia > Lachnospirales > Lachnospiraceae > ISDg. The sequence goes on from DLOO01000070.1 coordinate 57,117, forward strand.
GCAATCGTTGATGATTTGGTATTGGGCGGTGTTAACGAACTCAGAGGATGTATTATTGATGCAGGCGGTAAGGGCATTAACGTTTCCAAAACACTCCGCGTATTGAATAAGCCGAACATGGCATGCGGTTTCATCGGCGGTTCCAACGGTGAATTGATTCGTAAGGAGATGCAGAAGTTAATGATTATGTCCGACTTCGTTTCGGTTCAGGGCGAGCTTCGCTGCAATCTTAAGGTAAATACCGTATTTGGTATGACCGAATTTAACGAGCCCGGTCCGCAGATTCGTCCGGAGGAGCTGGTTCAGCTGACCAATAAATTGATGCAGCATGCAAAGCCGAACACTCTGTTTATCCTGAGCGGGAGCTTGCCGCTTGGTGTGCCGGATGATATTTATGCAAAGTGGACGGAGGCATTCCATCAGAGAGGCTGCCGTGTATTCCTTGACGCCAGCGGTGAGGCGCTTCGGAAGGGTCTTGAGGCAAAGCCGGAATATCTGAAGCCCAACTTGAAGGAGCTTCTTGCTCTTTATAATCACGATAACGATTTCGCCTCCAATGATGAGCTGATTGCATGGGCAAAGGAAAAGGCAGAGGAATTGCATCGAAACGGTGCGAAGATGGTTGCAGTATCTCTTGGAGAGTTGGGAGCTGTATTTACCGATGGATTTGATACCATTTACATGCCGGCGAAGGAAGTTAAGGTAGTATCTCCCGTAGGTGCGGGCGACGCAATGACCGCAGCGATGGCATACGGCGTGGATTCCGGTATGCTGCTTCATGACATCGTTCGCTATGCAATGGCTACGGCAGCAGGCGCTTGTATGACCGAAGGAACCAAGCCTCCGACCAAAGAGGACATTGTAATGATTCTTCGTCAGATCAGCCGCTTCTAGGAGTAATCGGTGAACAGAAAAAAACGATGGATACTATTCGGTATCGGAGGTCTTGCAGTTATCTGCGGACTTCTGGTGCTGGTCGTGTGGCTGGATAACCGGAGCACAAAGGAGATTTTGAAGCTTGCCGACTATCGAACTATTGACTGCGGCGGCAGGAATCCCTCCGAGCTGGGCGAACAGATTGTTGAGGCGCTGGTTTCCAACACGAAATTCGGCAAAGGGCTCGAAAAGCGTACTGAGAGAGTATATGCTGACACCATGGGCTATATCCGAAAAGAAGCCGATTACTTGTCGCTTTCCCTTAGCGAATATGCCGCAAAGATGTACAACGGAACCGAAAAGGAGCTGCGCGCAACGGTCTGGGAGACTTCCGAGGGAATTGCAAAAGAGGAGGCGGTTCTGGACGCCATTGGGGACAAGGAGAAGGTCGTCCTTACGGAAGCGCAGTTTGAAAAGCTTCTGCCCAAATATATGGAAAGCAATGGTTATACCGACCGGTTAAAGTTCCTTGTAGACAACAATGAGGCAGAGATACGGGCATCCATGCGGAGAGAATTGACGCTTCAGCTGATTATTGATTATCTGACCGAGGCAAATTCGCACTGATGTGCAGAATGGAACAACAATATGGCGAAAAAATATATAGTAAGATGTAAATCTTTAGACCATGAAGGAAGGGGAAATGTGGTATTTAACAATACCGCATTTTCCGTTCCTTATTTACTACCCGGGGAAAAGGCAGAAATATCGCTTGTTTACGGAAAGGGCAAGACCGGTGCGAAGCTGGAGAACCTTCTTGACAAGTCCCCCGACCGTGTGGAACCGGTGTGCCCGATGTACGGACGCTGCGGCGGATGCAACCTGATGCACTTAAACTATGAGGCGCAGCTGCGGTTTAAGCAGCAGGTTGCAGAGAATGCGGTTGCAGAGGCCATTGGCGGAAAAGGCGGCAAAATGCCTGAAATCGCGCCGATGCTCGGAATGGACGGCGAGGCTCTCTATTACCGTAACAAGATTCACAGCACCTTTGGCAGGGAAAAGGGACAGCCGACCCTGGGACTTTATCAGGAATTTACCCATCGCGTGGTGCCGGTGAAGGACTGCGCGATTGAACAAAATGCGGTAATTGCGATTCGGAAAACCATTCTGCGCTTTGTAAAAGAGCGTGGAATCACGATATACAACGAGGATAGTGGTCGGGGCATTATGCGTCACCTGATGTTTCGCGTGGCGCGCGACGGCGGTATCATGGTGGTGCTTGTTGTCGGACAGAATGTATTTCCGGAGAAGCGCGTCCTGGCGGAAACGATTGCGGCAAAGCATCCGGAGGTGCGCACGGTTGTGCTGAATTTTAACTTGAAGAAGACAACGATGGTGCTCGGAAATCGGGAGGAGACTCTGTACGGCAGCGGTTACCTGGAGGACCGTATCGGAGATTGCGTGTTCCGTCTGTCACCGCGTTCCTTCTATCAGGTGAATTTGCCCCAAATGGAGAAACTCTACCAAAAGGCCGTGGAATTTGCCGCGCTGAAGCCCGGTGACACCGCAATCGATGCTTATTGTGGTATCGGAACCATCACTTTGCTCCTTGCCAAATCCCAGCCCGCCGCCGATGTGACCGGCGTTGAACTCAATGCGGATGCCGTAGAGGATGCCGGCGTCAATGCCAAGCGCAACCGGCTTGCGAACGCACAGTTCACCTGCGCCGATGCAGGCGAATACTTAAAAGGTATGGCCGCTGCCGGAAAGAACCTGTCCGTCCTCGTCATGGATCCGCCTCGAAGCGGCAGCTCCGAGGACTTCCTCAAAGCGTGCCTTACGCTCAAACCGGAACGCATCGTTTATGTCTCCTGCAACCCGGACACCTTCGCCCGCGATGCGAAGAGGCTGGCGAAGCAGTACCGAATCGAGAAGGTGCAGCCCGTGGATATGTTCCCGCAGACTGACCATGTCGAGACCGTAGTATTGATGTCACGAGTAAGTAAATAAAGGCTGAAAATGCCCAGAAATAAAGGGATTTCTACTATCCTGGCAACCGAATACTGAAAATGCTTACCGATTGTAGGATATCATCGGGAACAAATCAAGCTGTATAAAATGGTCAGGTTGAGTATACAAATTAGCTTTCATAAGGTTGAGAATACAGATTAGCTGTATTTTATATGAAGGTTTGAACTATAGTCAATAGAGT
>DLOO01000052.1:0-18202 GCA_002479645.1 Lachnoclostridium sp. UBA7482
CAACCGCCCCTGTGCCCCGTCAGCTTCAACCGTACACCACAGCCGCCCCCCACGTTCGTAGGGAACCGGAAGAATCAGCACGGAGGCGGCCTCCGGATCGGTCTCCCGATACCCGGCGTCGGTCAGCATTTGCCGCAGATACTGCTGCCTGGCGTCCCCACCTACGACACAAAATCCGAATTTATCTCTTATCAACTCAAAATCCGCCTTTTCTGTTATCGTATTCGTGATTACCGGCTTTGTTACCCGGGAATACTGATTTTTGAGGAAACCCGAGCCGAAAATGCATTTTCCTCTTTCGGTTTCGGCATTTTTCCTGTATAATTGATGCAATCGGGAGATTTCTCCCGCAAATCACGTCTGCTTTGAAAAAGCACAGAAAGGAATCCTATGAAACACGGATTTATCAAAGTATCAGCTGCCTCCCATATCGTGCATGTCGCCAATCCTGCCGCCAATGTTCAGGAGATTCTGCCGTTGTTTACGGATGCAGACAAAAAGAAAGTGAATTTGCTTTGCCTGCCGGAGCTTTGCATTTCCGGCTATACATGCGGGGATTTGTTTTTCTCCGATACCCTGCTGCAGGGAAGCCTTGCGGGTCTTGTGACCCTTCGCGACGCCACCAGGGGACTTTACCCCGTTTACATCGTCGGTCTTCCGATTCGTTATCTCGGCAAGCTTTACAACTGTGCCGCTGTACTCCATGACGGCCGGATTCTGGGGCTTGTTCCGAAAACTCACATCCCGGCCTACGGAGAATACTACGAGATGCGTCAGTTCTCCTCCGGCAAAACCCTTGGAAAGCGTGTCCACACATTGCAGATCGGCGGCGCGGAGGTTCCGCTTGGCACGCATTTGCTCTTCGGTCACGACAACATGGAAAACTACTGCTTCGGTATCGAAATCTGTGAAGATGCCTGGGCTGCCGACACTCCGGCTACCGGTCTCTGCCTTGCAGGGGCAACTCTGATTGCCAATCCGTCCGCTTCCAATGAAGTCGTCGGCAAACAGAATTATCGCCGGTCGCTGGTGAACGGGACTTCCGGCCGTCTGCTGTGCGGTTATATCTATGCATGTACCGATGCAACCGAAAGTACGCAGGACATGGTTTTCTGCCGACACCATATGATTAGTGAAAATGGTTCCATGCTCGCGGAAAATCCGCCGTTTGGCGACAGGAACTGCATCACTTCCGAAATCGACGTCAACCGTCTCGCGCACGAACGCCATCGTATGACCAGCTACGCTTCCGTGCCGGATTCCGAATATCAGACCATCTATTTTAGTCAGGACGAACTCACAACCGGGCTTACACGCCGAATCGACGCCAATCCGTTCGTTCCGCCGACCGATGATAAGCTCCTCGAACACGTGGACGCCATTCTTCAGATTCAATCCCACGGCCTGATGAAGCGAATCCGTCACGTCCGCGCCAAGGCAATCGTCGTCGGAATCTCCGGCGGTCTGGACAGCACGCTGGCGCTTTTGGTGATGGTGCGTGCCATGGATATGTTAAAGCGTCCCCGCACCGATATCGTTGCGGTCACTATGCCCTGCTTCGGTACTACCGTCCGCACGAAGTCCAATGCCGTCAGGCTCTGTGAAAGTCTCGGCGTTACCCTTCGGGAAATCGACGTCAGGGATTCGGTTATGCAGCACATGAAGGACATCGGCCATAACCCCAATGTTCATGATGTAACCTATGAAAATTCCCAGGCACGTATGAGAACACAGATTCTTATGAACCTTTCCAATGAAGTGGGCGGTTTCGTCGTCGGCACCGGCGACTTGTCGGAGCTTGCGCTCGGTTGGGCGACCTACAACGGCGACCATATGAGTATGTATGGGGTAAATGCTTCCGTACCGAAGACTCTGGTTCGTTATATCATCCGCTTTGAAGCAACCAGACTGTACGAGGATTATCTGAAAGGCGGTAAGGGCGAAGAGGCTGCTGACGAGATTCGCAGCATTCTGATGGATATTTTTGATACCCCCGTTTCTCCGGAACTTCTTCCGGCAGACGAGGACGGCAATATTGCCCAGAAGACCGAGGATCTGGTCGGTCCTTACGAGCTTCACGACTTCTTCCTCTATTATCACCTGCGCTGTGCATTTGCCCCGGACAAAATTTTCCGCCTGGCTCGGTATGCATTTCAGGGCGCCTATGACGAAGAAACCATTAAAAAATGGCTGAAAGTTTTCCTTCGCCGATTCTTCACTCAGCAATTCAAGCGTTCCTGCCTGCCGGACGGTCCGAAGGTCGGTTCCGCCACACTGTCTCCGCGCGGCGACTGGCGTATGCCAAGCGACGCCGAATACGGTCAGTGGCTCAGTGAATTAGAATAAAAGCACAATATCAGCCGCAAAAAATGCAGAGCTCCCAAGAAGCTCTGCATTTTTCCGTTCGGCAATAACCGAACCGGTCAGATACGTTATATTAGTGCTTTCCCCAAATGAAGAACAGCATTTTACACTTCACATCCTCCTTGCGGACAACGCCGATTCGTCGACTGTCCGTGGAGTGATTTCGATTGTCTCCCATGACAAAATACTCATCGTCGCCAAGGGTTATTTCCTCTAAATGGTACCTGGGTATCTTATTTCCGTTTCCGTCCAGGATAAAAGTGTCACCCGACAGTGCCTGGTCATAGTACGCATAATCCTCGTCCACAAGCTTGCCGTTTACATACACCTCATTGTTGATAATCTCAATGGTATCGCCGGGGCAGGCGATAACACGTTTGATGTAATCATCCCCCCTGGTTTTGCTGTTGGAAAAAACAATGATATCGCCCTTTTTCAAATCACAGAAGCGAATACCGAAGCCAAATGCCTTATCCGTCAAAGTCTTGTTCATAGAGTCTCCGCTTACAAGATACGGCGGAAACACATAGAAAACCAAGTATATAACAATAAAGCTGATACCGAAAAACAGGATATTTGATTTGATTTCCTTCCATTTCGCGCGACGTTCTTCCGCTAAAACGGCGGCTGCGTCCTCAGCGCTTCCATCTTCCGCAGGCATGGGAATCACTTCTTCTACTGCTTCCGCAACCGACGTTGACACAGTTTCCTCTGCTGCTTCCGCAACCGGCGTCGACGCAGTTTCTTCTTCAAGCTTGACAGCCGAACCCTTCCATTCTTCCATAGCATTCACAAAAAGATTGTTTTGTCGTCTCTATAGCGTACTCTCCAATCTTTTCCTTTCCCTTCAAATAATCGCAGACAACGTCCGCACCTTTTATTATATCGTGCACCGCCCGCGTACGCAAGGTTTATTTTTTACAAAGAGAAGCCCCAATGAATACAAAGCGATACATCCACTAAAGTAAAATTAGTTGCTCTATTTTTTTATATGTGATATGATGAAAGCAAATAAATAGTATAGAAAGTGAGAAGTAAGTATGAAAAATAAAGCTGCAATTATGTGGGGTATTACTGTAATTTGCTTAGTTTTAACTATTGTTTTTTGGTTTCTGATGAATAATGCAGAAATTAGTTATGAAGAAGTTTCCGCTATTGTTACTGCTACTTCCAGTAAAGATGTTGTAAATAAAAAAACCGGATCAAGAACTACTTTCTATGAAGTAAAAGTACGCTATGACGGAAAGGAGTACGAATTAAAAAATGTTCATGGTCTTTCCGGATATTCCAAGGGAAAAAGCGTAAAAGCTTTGTTATCTAACGGAAAATTATATGCAAATGTAGAAGGCATAAAATCTACTTCCCCCGTTGCTATTGTTTATTTTGTATTTTTATTTGGAACTTTTGCAATGTTTATTGTATCAGCTACATGTATGAGTAAATCAAAAACAAAAAACAAGGTAAATAAAAGCGAAGGGGCTGTAAAAAACAGCCCTGAGGAAAAATGAGATCGTCAAAAAATTTTCAGTATAGTTTAACGGAGATAAGAATGGTTTTTGAAGTCTTAAGTAATGATAACGTTGATGAATACATTGATTATTTGAAAATTGCAATGAGTGAAGAACCGGACATGATGACCGCAGATAAGGTTGACGAAGATGGAATAAAAAGCAGAGTCTCCGACCCTTTTTTCAGCAAAACTACATCTATTCTTGCCAAAATGGACGGGAAAATTGTAGGGCGTATCGAGTATCACTTTTACGGCTGCATGCAGGACGGCTACAGAATGGCATACGTTGATTGGGTTTATGTTTTGAAATCGCACAGACATCAGGGAATCGCTCAAGGACTTTTTGAGGCGTTTGAAAAGGACTGTGAAAAAAATAAAATCAACCAATATTACTTAATACGCGCTCAAAATGACGATGCTAATCGCTTTTATAACCATTTTGCCGACGTTGAGCTGGCGGAAAGCCCAACACTGAGGAAGTTCCTTCGGTAATGTTACATAAAAAGGAATGTTCTATGGAAATCAAGCTTGGCAGCCGAACCCTTCCATTCTTCCATAGCATTCACAAAAAGATTGTTTTGACAAGGTTTATTTTTAACAAAAGGGAAGCCCCTATACGGATTGCATAGGGGCTTCTCATCTTGAAAGTATCTTCTTATACGGTCATCGTGAACTTCGCAGGCGCTTTGCCTGTCAGCTCGATACTTCTTGCATCCGGCTGAGACGCGCCAATGTAAATTTCATAGGTTCCCGGTGCGAGAACACGCTTGCCGTCTTCGTTGTAAACACCGAAGGACTTGAAATCCAGTTCGATTTCCACGGTCTTTTCTTCGCCCGGAGCCAAAGCAACCTTCTTCAGACCCTTTAGCTGCGCATTCGGAGCTCCGGTCATCGGGGATTTCACATAAACCTGAACGGTCTCGGCGCCTGCCATCTTACCGGTATTGGCAACGGTCACCTTGCAGGTTACCTTGCTGTCCTCACCGATAGTACCTGCAACGTCTGCATCCCTCATGTCAAAGCTTGTATAGCTCAGACCGTATCCAAACGGATACAATGCCGGTTTCTCCATGTAACGATAGGTTCTGCCCTTCATTGCATAATCAGTAAATGCAGGAAGCTCCTCGCTGGTCTCATAGAAGGTTACCGGAAGCTTGCCCTCCGGATTTGCCTCACCAAAGAGAATCTGTGCGATTGCACGGCCGCCCTGTGCACCCGGATACCAGCCCTGAAGGATTGCGGGCAAATGCTCCTGCTCCCACTTCACTGCCAATGCGCTGCCGGACAGAAGCACGAGAATGACCGGCTTGCCGCTCTCATAGAGCGCCTTGATAATATCTTCCTGGATACCCGGAAGCTTCAGATTCGGCTTATCGCCGGATGCGAATTCGTTACCTTCATCGCCTTCCTCGCCCTCAAGTCCCGGATCAAGACCAAAAACGGCAATGACAACGTCACTCATATCTGCGATTGCCTTTGCCTCCGCAGTACGGTCATACGGCTGTCCTAAGCCCTGCACACGATTCTTGAACAAATGGCAGCCCTCAGAGTAGTAAATTCTCTTATCATCGCCGACATACTCACGAATACCCTCCAGTACGGTAACATACTCGGAAGAGGTTCCTTCATAGTTACCTACCAGCGCCTTACGGCTGTCCGCATTGGGTCCGATAACACCGATGGTCTGAATCTTATTAATATCCAGAGGCAGCGTCTGATTCTCATTCTTAAGGAGACAGATGGTCTTCTTTGCCACCTTCAGATTGAGTTCCCTCTGCGCCTTGCCGTCGCACTGATCATAGTCGATAGCATCATAAGCAACTTTTCCTTCTTCCTCGAAAAGGCCGAGCTTCATACGCGTAGTCAGAAGTCTGGTTACCGCGCGGTCAATCGTACTCTCCTCAACCAGGCCTTCCTTTACCGCCTGAAGCAAGTGTACGTACATATTTCCACAGTTCAGGTCACACCCCTTGTTCATGGCAAGCGCCACGGACTCAACCTGATTCTTTGTTACCATGTGGAATTCATGGAAATCCTTGATTGCCCAGCAGTCAGATGTCACATGACCGTCAAAGCCCCAAAGATCGCGCAAAATATCTGCCAATAAAAGCTGGCTGCCGCAGCAGGGCTCATCATTGGTACGGTTATAAGCTCCCATAACTGCCTCTACGCCGCCCTCATGAACGCAGGCTTCAAAAGCGGGGAGATACGTCTCCCAAAGATCCTGCTTGCTGACTACCGCATTGAAGCTGTGACGCAAATCCTCCGGACCGCTATGTACGGCAAAGTGCTTTGCACATGCCGCAACCTTCATATAATTCTCGTCCTTACCCTGCAGCCCCTCAATAAAACGAACCCCCAAACGTCCGCTGAGATATGGGTCCTCGCCGTAGGTTTCATGACCACGGCCCCAACGGGGGTCACGGAAGATATTTACATTGGGAGACCAGAAGGTCAATCCCTTGTAAATGTCATGATCTCCGTACTTCTGCTGCATGTTAAACTTTGCTCTGCCCTCCGTTGATATGGTATCGGCAACTTCCTCCATCATATCCTCGTCAAATGCTGCCGCCAGGCCGATTGCCTGGGGGAATACGGTTGCCACACCTGCCCGCGCAATACCGTGCAGCGCTTCATTCCAATAATTGTAGGATTTAATTCCCAGACGCTCAATCGCCGGCGCATTGTAGAGAGTCTGAAACACCTTCTCCTCCAATGTCATCCGGGAAACAAGCTCTGCCGCCCGCTCCTTATAGTTTTCTACCTTCTGTGCCGAAATACTCATATTATGTCCTCGCTTCTGCGCCATGGGGCGCATCTCATGCTTTTTCCCGTCCAAACAAACGTAAATATATTACGCGAAATACGGAAAACATCGAAAAAATTCAGAAAAACGGGGGGATTTCCGCTGGAAATCCCCCCGACAGACTCATTCAATAACTATATGTAACTAAAAATTAGTGCTTAGCATTGAAATCATCACACATGGTCTGCCACTGGCTGCCATATGCCTCAAGCTGCTCAGCAGGAGTAGCTACCAAAGCATCCACATCATACAACCAGTCATTTACATAGTCAGGAAGAAGAATGGTACATCTCATGGCCTGAGGAAGCTTGTTGATCATGAGGTCGATCGTCTCGTTTACTGCTCTCTGATCAGTAAATACAGTCTCGTACTGACCCTTCCACCTAGAATCATCATCTTCATAGCCGGGTGCATCCGTGGTATATACATTGTATGCGTAAGCTATGTCAGCGATGTGCTGCTTATCATAGCAGGAAGGAATGATCCAGATGTTCTCACGAACGACAGAGATAAGCTCGCCGTCGCTGGAAGGTCCATAAGGGATGCATACGAAACCGGACTTGAAGTCGAACTTAGCAATGGTACCTGCACAGTACTCTTCGCAGACACGCATACAGGTCTTCTGCTCCTGATAAGCTGCCTCGAACCAGTTCCAAGCAACGTCCTCTCCTTCAGGTCTGGGCATTACAAGACCCTCTTCGTAAAGAGAAACACCCCAGTTAAGAGCCTCAAGTACAGCCGGATCGTCAAGGTTCGTGGAAAGAACACCCTTGGTATTTACGATAACGTCAGTTCCGTTAGCAACAAGGAGAGCCGGGAAGAAGTCGCAGCTGAAGGAAGCGATCGGATAAACATCCTGTACGCCGTCACTGTTGGTATCGCCTGCGTTCTTAATCTTTTTGCAGAGCTCCTTGAAGTTTTCCCAGTTCCACTTTCCTTCAGCCTGAAGGTTGTAAGGAAGATCCTTGTCAATACCAAGGGTCTCAAAAAGATCCCTGTTAAAGAATACACCACTTCTGGGCTCGGTGGAACTTGCAAAACCGTAAACAGCATTACCAACGGTCATAACCTCAAGAACAGTCTTGTTCCACTTGTCATCAGTGAAGTCAAACTCTTCGAGGTTGGATACATCTGCGAACAGACCCTTATCAAGCAAGGAAGCAATCCATCCACTATCAAGAGCGATGATATCACCGACGGGCTCGCCGTTAGTAATCGAAAGCATAGCGGTCTGCTGAACGCTGCCCCAGTCATAAGGCGTGCTGCCAACGATTTTGTAGTTGTGGTCTTTCATCATCTTGTCCTGGTATGCCCAGTAATCCTCAAGATACTGAGTATCCTCTTTTCTCCAGCTATCGTTGGACCACCAGTCAGTAACAGTGATCGTCTGACCTTTCAGATCTCTGTCATCAGCAGGGGTAGGGGTTGCCGACGGCTTATCTTCCCCGGAAGTAGGGGTCGGCGCTTTGGTAGGATCTTTCTCGTTCTCTTTATCATCGCCACATCCCACAAGCGCGAAAATAAATGTAAGAACGACTACCAAAAGCAATAACTTTTTCAAGTTTTTCATTGTATAGTACCTCCTTAAAATATTCTTAAACCTGACGTTGTCAGATTTAATTCGTTGTTAATCGGTATCAGCCCTTGATACCTGTCTGAGATAAGCTCTCAACAAAGTTCTTCTGCGCCAAAACGTAAATAAGGATCAACGGTATCAAAGACATCAAAACTGCGGTTGAGAGAACCTGCTGACCATATGCGCTTGCAATCTGGTAGCTCTGTCCGTAGATTGACTTGTAGTAACCATCCAGACGATCCACCAAAGAACTGAGCCGGTTTGTAACCAGTATCCAGCCATAAGCGTTTGAGAAAAATATCTGTGAATAATATACATCTGTCCACTGCCATACGAAAGAAAACAGGAAACAGGATGTAAGAATCGGGGTAGCGCCCGGAAGGAGAATCTGTACGAAGGTACGCATTCTGCTGCAGCCGTCTACATAGGCTGCTTCTTCCAATTCCTTAGGCTCATTACGAAAATGCTGTCTGAGCAGGTAGATATACAAACCGCTCTTAAATCCGGCACATCCGAGACACATCAGGATGTAAGGAGTCATACCGCCAAGCAGCTTCACACCCTTCCCGCCATGGAACAATCCTATTATACCAAAGATATCGAAATCTGTGAAGTACAAATATAACGGAGTGATAATTGTCTGCGGCGGAACGACAATCAGCAGAATAACACAGGCAAACCAGAAGTTCTTCAGCGGGAACTTAAATCTGGCAAAACCATAGCCTACCAGCGTACAGGAGACAATCTGCGCAACGGCAACCAGGAAGGATACATAGAAGGAAGTCCAGAAAGTCTTTGCCCCCTCTAACATCTTCCATGCCATACTGTAGGCGCTTACCGAAAAGTGTCTCGGCACACTGATTACCGTACTGTCATAAAGGTCAATCTCCTCCATGAAGCTTACAGAAACCTTATTCAGCAGCGGCTGTAAAATCAGGAAGCACAAACCGAATACCAATACTGCGCGGCATACGCAGAAGATGAATCTTGCGATTTTCTTTTTCAGCAAATACCCATCGGATTTACGGTTCCTTTCCCAGAAGAATTCCCAGCGTTCTTTTCTTGTCATTGCATTCGTCTTAGTCATAATAGTACACCCTCTTGGAAATAATAAGCGATACTATGCCGAGAATCGCCATAATGATTACAAAGTATACCCAGGACATCGCCGAAGAACGACCGTAGTTGAAGTCCTTGAGGAGATTATCATTAATCATCTTCATGAACTCACTGTCAGACTTCGTAAAGAAATCGACAATGGTATAGATTACGTTTACCAGAATCAGGGAACTGATCATCGGGAAAGTAATCTTCCAGAAGCTCTCCCATGCGGTACAGCCCTCGATGGTTGCTGCTTCGTACATACTCGGCGAAATCGTCTGCAAACCGGAAAGGAAGATGATTATCTGAATACCGGATGCAATAGCGATGTTATAAACCTCGTTTACCACCCTAATGATGGTTTCAAAGAAGCTGTTACCGGTTTCCCCCTGAAGCAGGATGCTTTCAAGAGTTGCCGTAATACTGGTTCCGTTATCACTGTCCTTTACAAGATCCTGCATGGAGGAAAGCAAAGCGTTGTTGGTCTCCAATCCGATCATAACACCGGAGGAAAGGATAACCGGGAGGAAGTATACCGCTCTTACAAACGTTCTTCCCTTAAATTCCTGATTCAAAAGAATTGACATGAAGAAACTGAATACGAGAATAGACGGAACATAAAGCGCCATTTTCTCAAGCTCTTCAAGCAGCAGGCGTACATACTTCGGATCGGTTCTGAAAATATAACGGTAGTGAGTCAATCCGCTCCATACGAATTCAAAACCCTGACCGGATACCGGAGATACCGTACAGAAGGACATGTACAGGGACTGTGCCAACGGATAAACCATAAACAACAGGAATCCGATGATAAAAGGGGAGATAAAAAGGTAACCGGCAATCGCATTACCTTTTGCAAGGTTTTTCTGCTTCTTCTTTTTTACTGCCTTTACAGCCTGTTCAGCCATTTAGTTACCTCCTTTCACAACAAGCCAATCCTGTGCGGGAACAACCTGACCGCTCGGCAATTCGTAGGCTACGGTACGGTAGTTTACGTACACCTTGGTTCCGTCGCTGTATTCCGTAAGGGATACATTCTCTGCAACAACCTCGTGATTCTCAATGGTCGCCTTGTATGTATCGCCGAGTTCGCTCTTGAAACGGTTATAGTACTTAATTACGTCATCCTTCCAGCTGTCGAAGTTTGCGCCGTAGAACTTTGTGGACTCTGTATCCTGAAGCTCCTTGCTCTCTGCATCCATAAATACACAGTACATACCTGCGCCGGTCTCTACAGACTTGAGAAGGTTGGTAATGAAATCACCGGTAATATTGAGCGCATCGCCGGTATAATCCACATAACCGTGAAGTGCGATCTGGAAGAACGGAATCTGTCGGTCAACAATATTGCTTCCCTGAGACTTGAGCGGCATGTTGATAATCATATCGGTGTATGGAAGCAGATAGGAATTCCCCTCGTAAATTACGCTGCGGTTTCCTGCCTCCTTCATAGCCTGAAGCTTATCCATGTGCATCTGCTTCACAGTCTGTCTGGTTACCGGACGCTTACGGTTGTAATCCGCCGCCAAAACATTGCCGATGGAATTAAACGCTACGTTCTTTGCACCGAGCTTCTCGATCTCCTTTATAAAGGAATCCAGAGTATCCATGGAGTACTTCGGATTAACAAGGTAGTGATACTCAGTGTTGTCATCTGTGGAATAGAAGATATTGCTGATATCCTTTGTCTTCGCAATTTCTCTGGTAACGTATTTAATCGCATCCGATCTGGAACTGAAGGAGTCAAACAAACGATTCTTATAAACAAACGTTACATCCGCCTTCAGATAAACGCTCTCGCAGTTGTCATTCAGGTAAGAAAGCATGTTCTTGAAATCCTTCTTGCCCCCGAGAACGGAAATCAAATCAACGTCGTCGGCAACCTCATGAACAGTGCCGCCGTTAAACCAACCATTCAGGATAACATCCATGTCGGTTACTCCGGCATCCTTCAATTCTTTGATGATATCCTGCATTTCCTTGTAGGTGGTAAGCGCATACGGTTTATCCTTCGGGAAACCGAGAATCTGCTGTGTCTTTGTAATCGCGCCGACTAATTCAACCGCCATCGGCATGTTGCCGGTTACACCGCCCTTGAGTTCCGGCATCTGCTCAAAGAGATATTCGCGATATGCCTTTGCCATATCTACATAGCTTGCGGAATCGAGCGTACGATAACGGATGCTGATTCCCTCGCCTTTGCCGAGCTTTTCTTCAAAGAGCTGAACACCGAGAGCGGACCGCTCGGACATATTGGCCTTCTCACTGTGTACGACAGAAAATCCTGCGGTTACATAGTTGTAATTGTGACGTCTTCCTGCTACGTCGGCCTCAACGTAACCATAGGTATCTCCGTCCTCAACCATACAAATCATACCCTGATTGCGGTCGGTATAGGCAATTCCGAATACCGGGAAACGACACTCGGGGTCATTTACGACAATATCACGAACAGCGCCGTAATCCCATCCGTAAATCTTTGCGCTGTACAGGGTCTGATTGTTCTTCCGGTTATTGAAGTTAATCAATGCGCCGGAACCGTCCGGAACGAACAGGTATCCTTCTTCGCTCTCGCCTGCCGAACAGAAATAAGGAACAACACGGCAGTCCGTAAGCGGATATTTGCTATAGTATTGAAGCTCTTCAAACGGAACACGAACAACCAAGTCTCTGCCATCCAGTGTGTAGTATACGGAAAGATTTACCGCAGGCTTATCTTCACTCTTCTCAACACCGTAGAGAGCCAAATCTGCTTCGTACTGCTCCTGGTCGTAACCGACCTCGGCAAAGTACTGTTCGGCAAGCTCCTTCTTCCATTCCTGTGTATTGTCACGAAGAATAACGATATCATGCTCTTCAAGATCCGGATACAGCTTAAGCATCTTTTCCAGCTCGCCGTCACCCTTATCCTTCAGCTTGTCATAATTCAGCTGCTTATAGGAACCCTTTATCTCCTTCTGCGCTTCCGGAGAAAGCTTATCAAATAATTCATTGTATCGCTCAGCCGGAACTGCCAGCGGAATAATGTAAACCTTTTCAATGTTACCAATGGTAAAGTCTACACGGATTGTCTTATCATCAACAACCTCGTAGCAGTAATTTCCTTTCTCCACGCTGCTCTTCCAGTTATCAAGCTGTGTGGACACACCCTTTTTATCGGTATAGGTAATAACGACCGTAGATTGCAGCTCCTTATATACTGCATCGCTGCCCTGCGGGTTGGAATAATACTTGTTTCCTTCCTTATCGGTCAGGGTAAAATGCGCTGTCGTCGGATCAAATTCAAATGTCAGATATTCATTCTTGATTGTCTGAATATCTGTACTGAGGGAAGAATCAAAGCGATACGGCTTAATAGGTTCCTCCTCATCCGTGCTGCCAAGACCAAAATGAACGGCAAGCGCTGCCAGTGCACCAATCAAGCACACGGAAATCAGAGTAATAATAATTTTACGTTTCATTTTTTATCCCTCCTGTGCTAGAATCGGAAACTGATTTCCTTAAATAAGGAAACAAAATATGCAAATGCGTCGCTGACCAAACTGAAGAACAGCAGCACGATGAAAATGATAATTGCCATACCCGCAACAGACAGAAGGGAGGAAATAATACCCTTGGCAAAACCATAATCATGTACCATCATCATTCCTGCCAGAATCAGCATTACGCACCAAATCAAGGCAAATACATTGAAGTAGGTGTAGAAAACACCCTCTTCATAGGTAATGATGTTACTGATGAAAATCATCGGGAAAGCAATAATTACATAAGGAGTAAATGCATATGCAGTTGCAATGTAAATGTCCTTCAGCTTTCCTTTACCATCCATCAAGGTGGTAAGGCTCCAGTTCGCGGTAACCCAGATTACAAGGGGTACCAGCACGCCGAGAATAACCATCAGGATGTTTACCCGCTCCCAGCGGGTATTGTTAAACATAAAGCTTGCGAAACGCATATCCCACAGATTGGTAAGCAATGCCGCAATAACAATCGTGTTTGCTGCTGCAAGGGAACCTCTCTTTTCATGGCTGAGATCCCAGAAGCCGTCAAACGGGTGCAGGATTACATACAGGGAATAACGGAGTGTTTTCCAGTAATTTGCCATCTTTTCACCGCGCCAAAAACGAAGGATTTTTGAGAATAGGTTTTTCATGCTTCTCTAATCTCCTTTCGCAGTTTTTTCACTCTACGAACTACCTTCGGAACAATAATCAGTACGGCAAGAATTGCAAGTGCATAACCGATGTACTGTTCTACGACTTCCTCACGATAGTGACGGAATGCCTTGGAGTAGTTCACCTCATCTCTTGCTACCTTGAAGTAGCCCATTGCTTCTTTGTACTGGTTGTTACGAAGAAGTGCACGGCCGATACCGACATACGCAAGCTCGTTATTACCGTTGAACTTCAGAACCTCTTTCCAGGTGTCTGCGGAATCGTCATACTTACCAACCTTGTACTCGTCAAGCGCCTTGTTAATGAGGCGTCCGTAGTTTGTCATGGAAAATTCGGTTATACCGCCGCTTCGCTGGTCAAGAACAAGGATGGTTTCCTCATCGGGGTTATCCATTGCTGCCGGAAATACGAAGCGTCCGCTGAGCATACCAACATTACCAAATGCATAAAGCATGTTGCCCTGGAAATCGTATACGAAGATACGTCCGCGCATACGGTCAAGACATGCATACGTGTCATTGTTAAATGCAATTACATCGATAAATCTGGATGCACCGGAAATTTCATTCGCGGTTCCCCATGTCAGGTCGCCGATCGGATAAGCATTACCGTTACGAACCAGGATATCGGAACCCATGGAATTGAGCTTACGAACCGGTGTTGCGGTTCCCGCCCAGATGTCATCATCATCCAGAGTATGGGTCGTTACATATATGAAGCCCTTGGAGTCAAGACTCAGGTTATTATACTCGGTAGGAACGAACTGTACGGTACGGTTCTTCTGTTCCTGAGTCTGAATCTTACGCCAAATCTTCTCAACAATGTTGGCCTCAACCTTGTTTGCGCCGACATAGCTGGTGAAATCACCGCTCTTGTCAAACTCCATCAAACCGGAGTTGATACCGGTTGCCTGAACATACAGACGGAAAGCTGTATCAACAACAAGCTTGCCGGGAAGGAATTCATACTTTTCACTCAAAGTATCATCCTTCGGATTCGCAATAACGCCGATCACATTCATGTTGTAATCGCAGTGAAGAACCCGATTGTTCTTATAGTCTGCGATATAGAAATCATAGTCAAGGTTCAGATCCTGACCGATGACATTTTCTTTGTACTCAATCGGTGCGCTGTCCTCGGAGCCTTCTCCATTACCATCGGAGCCTTCGCCGTCAGCGCCTTCACCTTCACCGTCGGAGCCTTCGCCGTCGCCATCGGAGCCTTCTCCGTCACCGTCGGAACCTTCACCGTCGGAGCCTTCGTCCGTATCTTCCTCAGAGCTGCTGCCTACAGACTCGTCTGCCCCCCCCTCAGGAACTTCGTCTCCGTTCTCCTCGGGTGCCTCGTCTCCATTTTCCTCGGGAGTCTCGTCTCCGTTCTCCCCGGGAGTCCCTTCTTCGTTCCCCTCACCGGGCTCTTCCTCCTTTTCAGGAAGCTGAACCTCATAAGGATCGCCTATATAATCCGTACCGAATGCTTCCTCACGCTGTTCCGCGGTCATCGGCATTACGAAAATATCCATCGGGTTATTGAGTGTCAGTGTGATATTTCCCTTAACCTGAAGCGCATCCACCATGTTTTTGGAAACATTCACGCTGTAGATAATACGTACAAATTCGTAAGCGCCGTCCTTGCGAATAAATTCCACAATACGGTTATTGCCGGTATCGCATACAAATACGCTGTCGCCCACGCAGAAAAGTCCCTGCGGGTCCTTGAAGTTTCCGACCTCTTCCCAGTCCGCACCGAACAGGGTGTTCGTTACGGAATAAGCATCGGGAGACTCAACTTCTTCTTTCCAGAAGTTGTAGGAATATGTATACCAGTCACTTGCGGCTGCCATCTGAAGTGTAGAAACCAGCAGGCACGCAAGAAGTAAGAATACAACGATTCGTTTTGCTCTCATGTTTCTGCCCTCCTACTCTTTAATACCGGAACTTGCCATGGTTTCTACGATGTTGCTCTGTGCAAGCAGGAAGCTTACGAGCGGAACAATCATAATAAATACCGTAGCCGCCGCACTGACGCCGGTTCGTGCAACACCGCCTGCTGCAAGAGTCTTCAATGCGAACGGCAGTGTCTTCTTCTCTTCCGAGTAAATGTAGGTCGTCGCTACGTTGTTCCACAAGTTCTGGATAGAGAAAATCATAAGTGTCAGAGTAGCCGGTTTTACAAGCGGCATTACAATACGGAAGAAGATGGTGCCTTCTTTTGCACCGTCAATCTTCGCTGCCTCAATCAAAACGTCCGGAATACTGGATTCCATGAACTGCTTCATAAGGAACAAGCCCATCGGCATTGCAAACGCCGGAACGATAATTGCAAGATAGGTATCTACCCAGTGCAGCTTCGCCATAATCAGATAGTTCGGAATCGCAAGAACGTATCCGGAGAACATCAGGGCTACCGTTACCATGGTGAAGAATGCTCTTCCGCCCGGGAACTTATACTTGGAAAGTACATAAGCTGCCATGGATGCAATAAAAATGTGTCCCACAGTACCTACAAAGGTAATGAACAGGGAGTTAAAGGAATAACGCGTAAAGGTTACGACGCCGGACTTGTTCATGAGAAGGAACAAATCGTTGAAGTTTGCTATGGTCGGGTTCTTTACGAACAAATGCGGCGGGAATACGAACAACTCATTCAAAGGCTTAAATGCGTTGTTGATTGCAAATACGAGCGGGAATGCGAAGAAGCATCCGAACAGTACGAGGAAAATTCCTACGCCAATGTCACCGCCGACGGAACGATTCGGTTGTCTACCAGCTTTAATTTTTTTCATGATATCTCCCCCTCATCAAGTTCCGATTCTGCTGAGCGCCTTCTGAATGAACTTGTTGCACAAGAACATAGTCAGGAAAAGCACCGTTGCAATTGCCGAAGCATAACCCATTTCAAAACGGTAGGAGCCGTAGTCAATCAGGTGGGTTACTACGGTACGGGCTGCATAGTCCGTACTCGGGAAGCCGCACAGGGACATGGTAACGTCAGCCGTGTTGAAAGTCTGGGTAATTGCCATAACCGCACCGAACATCAACATGGATTTCATGTTCGGAAGAGTGATATACCAAAGCTCCTGCCAACGGTTTTTGATACCGTCTACATAGCCGGCCTCGTACTGGTCGGTAGGAATCGTATTCAGACCTGCTACAAAGGAAAGGAAGCCGGTACCGAGGGACATCCACAAGGTAACCAACAAAACAATTCCCATCATATACTCCGGATTAGTCAGCCAAAGTATCGGGGTATCAATCAGTCCCAGCTCCGTTAGCCACGCATTTGCATAACCGAGGGAGTCGCCGGAGAAGATCAGCGCCCACATTACATATACCTGACCGGAAATGGTCGGTGCATAGAAGACAAGCACTGCGAAAGCACGGATGCCTCTCGGAAGCTCATGAATGAGCCAAGCGAAGAGGAACGCCATGATATACCCAATCGGTCCGGTAATCGCTGCAATCAGGAACGTGTTCTTAATTGCGGTAAGGAATACGTCGTCCGCAAGAATCAGGTTGATGTAGTTTGTAAGCCCATGGAACTTCGGGGGCTGCAATACGTTGTAATATGTAAAACTCAAATAAATGGAAACAATTACCGGGATTACATAAAACGTAAAGAAAATGATTGCATAGGGAGCCAGGAAACCATAACAGGTTTTGCTCTGTTTGATATCCTTGAGAAGAAAATGTCTCTGGCGCTTCTTTGCCGCTTTCCAGTTTGCATAACTCATAACTCTTCTCCCCCCTTTACTTCACTTTGGAAGTGAGTCCGAATTCGGCTCTCTTCTTTGCAATTTCATCATTTATGTCACGGTTGTAATCGAGAAGTGTTTCTCTCGGGTCTTCGTTCGCATTGATTACCTTACGAATGGCATTTACGATATGTCTGGAGGTGTAGTAACCGCCGGGAACTTCCGGAGTACCGACTACCCACTCCCACTGTTCTTCCAGAACGGCACGCTCGGAAGTACTCCAGGACAACTGATCAAATGCTTTTACATTGGCGGTTGCATATCTTGCAGACTCACCCATAACCGCCTCAAGTTCACGGCCGTAACGAGCCTGAACATCAGCGCTTGCCCACCACTGGAGGAAGGTCCACGCTGCATCCTTGTGCTTGGAGGTTCCGAGAAGCATGGAGCAGGTTCCCCAACAGGATACGCTTCGGTCGATATCCCACTTGCCGTCGCCGTCCTTATCAACCCTGTTGCCATTCTCGTCGAGAATGTAGTTGCCGGGAATCGGCGCCATTTTCCAGAGGCCGCGAATCTCGGGAGCAGATACCACCAGGGTGTTGTAGTTGTTGTAATCGACGAAACCGAGCGGCATCTCACCGGTACGGAAACGGTCGATAAAGTTGTAGTCCTTAGGACACTTATAATGTGTAAAGAACATGGTAAAACGCTCAAATGCTTTTACTGCCTCTTCGCTGTCAAGCAGGGTTGCAGAGCCTTCTTCGTTGTAAAGGGAAGCTCCCATCTGATAGTACTGTGCGAAGAAACCGGACATATCCGGGTTGGATACGTTGTTAATCTTACGTTCTGTCGAAGGAATACCAATGCTCATGTTGGACTTCTGAATCGTCGGAAGAATCGCAATGAGGTCATCCCATGTCTGAGGAATCTCAATTCCAAGTTCTTCAAAGATATCGGTACGATAGAACATTAC
>DLOO01000052.1:18331-39628 GCA_002479645.1 Lachnoclostridium sp. UBA7482
GCCACGGAGCGCGTAGTTGACAGGCTCGCCGCTGCCAGCATTCAAAGCGACATCCGGTCCGGTTCCGGCTACGGTTGCAGGAAGCAGGACGTCGGCAGTAATCAGGTCTACGTTAACACCGACGCCGTATTTTTCAACGAAGGTGTCGTCAATCATGGTCTTCAAAACGGTACTCTGGTCACGACCTGCGAAAATCCATACGGTAATGGTATCCATGTCGTCGCCGTATACGTTACCGATTGCATTGTAGTCTACGGTAAAGGTAGAGATAAATGCCTTAACCTCATGGAGCACGTCGTCAAACCAGGACGGGCTGTCATCCGGAATCTTGTAATCGGAACCGGAAACAATCAGGTAATCGATATCAAGATTGGACTGGCTCAGCGTCAGGATGGAAGAACCAAGGGCGCTTACGTTATCCTTGAAGTTTTGAAGACTTGCGGTAATGTTATCCGGGTCTTTTCCGAAACGCTCCAGCTGATTAGCAAGGGTCAGGGAAGAGGTAACCTGTGTACCGGTCTCACCGGTGTACTCGATAAGGTCGTCGATAATCTTGTAGAGAACCTTTGCCTCGTCAGCCATACCGGTAATTACATCCGGGTATTTTTCATCAATATTGTAGTCGCGGTTTTCATCCGGCTCAGTACCGGTCAAAACGAGAATCTTACGATAAATACGGTTCAAACGGAACACGCTGTCGTTCATACGGTTCAGGATGTCGCCGATTTCACCAAGAGTTACTTCCATACGAATCAGGTTCTCGCCCTTATTCAAATGGAACTTGTAAGGATTGTTATCCTTATCGGAAAGAGTCATTAGCTTCCAGTCATTGGAGAAGGCAAACTGAATTGCAGAAACCTCCTCGAAAGGAACTTTGCCGTTGATATAGAGGGAACGGCAGGAAACGAAACCACGGTTATAGTTCTGTCTTGCCTTAAATGTCAGCTCATAGTAACCGTCTTCCGGAACATCTACCTTCCACTCAATCCACTGTCCGGCAACCTTCCAGTTATTACCGCCGGTCATGTTAAGAAGCTGCTTGGTAACGCTGTAAGGAGTTGTGGATGCAGAAGTACGGTCATAGGTTGCATACAGAGACTGAGAGGAGCGATACTCTGCGCTCTCGCCCTGAATCTTTACATGCCACTGATTATCAGAAAGGGTAGTATCGGCGCCGGAGATGTAAGCATTGTAATCAGGTGTGGAAAGTCTTTCGGAAATCTGGAATTCCTTCAGAATCAGAGTTTCCTGCTTTGCATCAAGACGAATGGTATTCTCACCTGCTTCAAAATAAAAGCAGTACGGAGCTACGATATACCCGAGCTCATCGCAGAGATAGGTCTTTTCCCATCTGGGAGCCTCAATCTGACTCGGACGAATCTCATTGCCCTGGTTATCATAGGTAGACTCGCCGTCGTTGGTGAAAATACGCTGAAAGGTGATGGCGTCAGCGCCGGAGAACGGAACCTTTCCGTTAATGTAAAGCGCACGCTCAATCTCGATACCGCGGGAGGTCTCTTTTTCCTGGTCGGGATAATAGGTAAGATTGATGTTGTAGAAGCCGGCCTGCTTTATATCCACCTTAAATTCTACAAATCCGCCTTCATAAGACGCAAGTACGTCCTTCTCTCCGCCGTATTCAATGAACTTATAGTTCTTGCCGTCGGAAATCGAAGCCTGCGTCATCGGAATGGAAATGGTCTCAGCCGGAAATACGGCATTGTCCCCGCCATGACGAATCAGATATGCGGTATAGGAATCCTCACGTCCTTCTCCTTCAATTTTTGAAAAATCAAAGCCTGCGTACTTGTCTGCGTAATTCTTCACACCGGTAGCGGAATTCCATATAACAAGCGCCACAATAACGGCAATGATAATGATTGGCCAGTAGACATATTTCTTTTTCAAGATACTTACGACCTTGCCCATTGCTTCTCGTCTCCTTTTCTCATACTTGCCTTCGTCCTACCCGGAACAAAAACAAAAATCCATATTTATTATTCTAATAAAAAGCTCTTGCATTTGCATATCAATTTTTGCTATATTTATATCAGTTCTTGCTATTTTTATTCATTTTGTAAAAATTACCAAAATACATTGCTTATTTTTTAGCGAAATGAACATAATAGCTTTTTCCCATTTTTAGAGACTTCTGTACAATATCATATGTTTTTGTACAATTTTTCTTCCGGAGTTTCTGCTCTTTTGTGCACTTTTTCAGGATTAGCCCATAGCAATTTCTGCTATGCGTTTTTTCCTCCAAATGCGCACAATTACCGTAAAAAAGAACATACTGTGGGTGGAGAGCAGCCATTCCACCATATAGAGGGGATGCGTAACCCCTCGCGTCATTTCATTTTTGAGGAGAAAGAAAGAGGATTACTATGACCAGAGAAGTAACCGGAACCCACGAGAAGGTTTCCTTTGAAGAGAATCAATCAATTTTATTGTATCTCAATCAGGAATCCGAGTCCTATGACACCCACTGGCATGCTGCCGGCGAGCTTGTCATGCCAATAGAAAACAGTTACACCGTACATGTTGCCGACCGGATCTATGAGCTTGGCGAAGGCGACGTGTTCTTTATTCCGCCGGGAGAATTACACAAACTGATTTCCCGCCCCACAGGAAGGCGGCTGATTTTCATGTTTGACATATCCTTAATCAGTACCATGAAGGATTTTTCGGCCATGACCCCGATTCTGTCCCAGCCGATTCTGATTTCCAGAGAGCATTACGGGGAGATTCACGATTTTTCGGTGGATTTGATGAACCGCATCATAAGCGAATATCAAAATCCGTCCGCACCGCTGCGGCAATCCATGATTTATTCCTACCTGCTTCAGTTCTTTGTGTCGGTCGGCCGTCTTCACATCCGCTCGGAAATGCTCTTCCCGGACGTGCGCAGCACCAAGCAGATGGAGTATTTTGATAAGATGAATACCGTTGTCAGCTACATCAACAATAATTATACGGAAGACATTACCCTTGAGAAAATGGCAAGCATGGCGGGTTTCAGCAAATTCCACTTCACCCGCCTGTTCAAGCAGTTTACCGATACGTCGTTTTACTCCTATCTGAACCAGCGCCGTGTAAAGGCCGCCGAATCGCTGCTGCTGATTCCCAACGTATCCATTACCGACGTTGCCCTGCAGTCAGGCTTTTCCTCCATCAGTACCTTTAACCGCGTGTTCCGCGCTGCAAAGGACTGTACGCCCTCCGAGTACAAAGCCTACTACCAACATCAGGGAAAAAGGATTCAGATGTGATAATACGCTTTTTTCGGCGGGCAACGTCCGACGAAAAAGCGTATTGAAAAAAGCAGGCAACCTTTAAATATCACAAAGGTCGTGGTATTTAAAGGGTTTGAGGATCTAAATTGTACCCCCGAAACTGGACATACAAGAAGGAGACCGCCTCCTGGCGGTCTCCTCCTCCACTATACAACACTTTATTCGTTGTAGCAATCCAATCCGAATTATCCAAATTCTGCCAACCATTACATATTCTCTGTGTTTGTATATTCGTTCCATCCTTTTCCTATACCGATTTAATAAGTTCAATTGGCTTACTATTTGCCATCACATACATTGGGAGCAAAACCGCCACACACATCCCAACAACAAGAATAACATCCGGAACAAGTATTGTAAACCAATTCATATGAATCATCGAGAACGCAATCCTAAAGGATTTTTTTATATTCCAGTTATAATATGCCAAATATACACATTCTATCAGCAGGGCAAAAATCAACGTTATACCGGTCATGAAAGAGAACTCTACCATCAACATCCGAGCAATATCCTTCTTTGTAACTCCCAAAGCCCTCAGAATGCCTATTTTTTTATGATTATCCCTAACATTGAAAGAAAAGAATAAAATCACCAACAAAAAAAGCAAAAGACCTATAATCATAATCGAAAATGTGATCAAAGATTTATTGGTTTTCAATGTTTCAAATTTATCGTATACAAACTCTGCCTGATAGTTCTCTGTTTTAATTCCGAATTTTTCCAACTCATTAAAATTACAATACTCGCTTCGTTTTTGTTCTGACAGATATACCTCAATTGCATCATAATAACAGGACTCCATGTATTGTCCCTTAACAGTTTCAAATACCTGATCATTCACAAATACTTGTCCATTCATCCCATTGGTATCAACAATACCAACAATTTCAACATAAGGAATATAATCTCGCAATGAAACCATTCCGCTAAACGCATCCGTTTTCGTTTCACCATGTATATCCGGGAATAAATAACCATATTCTACAATATCATTTGTAGAAGTAATCATATAGTTGTCTACAGCAAAGTCGAAAGATACTACAATTTCATAACTTTCCTTCGGATACCTCCCGCAAACAAAAAAAACCCCTTCCGTTTCCAGCATACTAACCGGTGCAACATCCGTCTTATTCTGTATAGAAGCTTCAATCAACATCGGAACAGGATTTGCCGCATACAAACTAATTGACTGCTTGTCAGTAAGATTTTCTTTATATCTTTCGGATACTAGCATTCTACATCCAGAATGTTCCAACACATAGGCATTATATGTTGCTTCTTGATATGTTCGCTCTTCAAAGCTATTGTATTTTTTCCAATCAATCATCGATACACCGCAAACAACATATTCCTGCCCTTCTACAATGACATGTTCCCCGATTCCGTTGTTTTTCAAGTGTAATTGATCCACTAAATAATCCGTCAACGCAATTTCATTAGGGGCATTAGGCATGCTTCCAACAAATTCATAACCAGGTTCCTTAACACCTCCAATAACCAAAAAACCTTGCGTTACATTTTTTTCACTCTTATCCGATATCTCAATTTCAGTTTTCATTGGATAGCACGCATCATTGCCAAAGACATCTGTTAACTTGTCGCGTAGTTCTACAGTATTGCGAACAATAAGATTATCGCCAAGTCCCCAATTTTCAGAATAGTTTTTTTCTTGATATGTGTATAGAAAATAATCCGAATTTTTATTCAACATATCACTGATTGTTTTTCCAATTGAGACATGTTGAAATGCAAGAATTACTTCCAGCAGCGAGAAAAGTATTATCAACGTTAGCAAGGAAAACAAGAGTTTTAGTCTTTTTATTCGAAGATTTTGCCATGCCAATGCCATTAATGTTTTAAATCGTAATGTTGCCGGCCTAACACGACGTTCCCAGCTGGTGCCTTCTTCTGTCTCTCCCACTATAGATTTTCTTTTAATTTCATCCGAAATGATACATCCATCCCGTATTCTTAATATACGCTCTGCATAAATCTCCGCAGCCTCTACATCATGTGTCACCATGATAACCAAACATCGTTTAGATATTTTCGACAATAACTTCAAAACACATTCTGAGTTCTCATAATCCAAATTCCCCGTTGGTTCGTCTGCAATTATTATCCGTGGATTCTTAACTAATGCTCGCGCAATTGCTACCCGCTGTTGTTCTCCTCCAGAAAGCTGTTTGATGTATCGCTCCTCATACCCGCCTAAACCGACATATTCCAGTATCTGATTAATACCTTTATTCCTATTGTCTTGAGCATCCCCATAACTCTGTTGTTCCAAAACGACTTCTATATTCTGCTTTACAGTCCACTCGTCAATCATAAAAAAATCTTGGAAAACACAACCCAAATACAAGTTGCGATATTCATCCAAGTCTCCTTCATTACAAGACGCAACATCTAAAGAGTAATGAATATCGGGAAATTCAACAAGTATAGATCCTTTGTCAATCGTGTCCAGTGCCCCCACCGCGTTTAATAATGTGGTTTTTCCACAACCACTTTTCCCAACAACAGCAACAAAACCATTATCAGGAAAATCCAAAGAAATATCGCGAAGTGCACAAACTCCATTGCCTTTTTTTACAGGATAAACCTTATTAACATGAGATAATCTAATCATTTTATTTCCCTTTAATAGATATTTGTTCCGCCAATGAAAAACAAACATACTGCCATATGTCGTCATCATCTAAGTCTCTCGGAACATCATTTAACCAAATATCAATATCTTTTCCATTATGCAACTCTGAATATGACGAAACATTTGTCAACTCAAAATTTACACCGTCAGGCGCAAGTTCCTTCAAGATATCATTCTCCTTGTCCCCAATGTAAATAAAATTATATCGTATATCAGAGCGAACCAATTCCTCAATTAGTTCTAGGTTTTCTCTGGATATGTCCAGTTGTCCATCTCGATCACTTAGTACAATGTATACATAAGTATATCCTGATCTTTTTTTTAGTACCGGCATCGAAATCTCTGTTTCATATCTCACCGGCACTTCAAAATCAAATGCATATTGCTTTCCATACCAAATGATATCTGTAGGATATAATTCATTTAATATATATGCTTCTTTTTCACCAGGAAGCCAGCTCCTTTCATCCTGCTCCTCCTGTAGTGGTTTCCAAAATAACATATAACCTGAAATAAGCAGAATCAATAGACCACATACCACCAATGCCACTACAGTTTTAATAACAATCAAACGTTTTTTCATAATCCCCCTACTCCATATTATAGTTAACGCAAACCTGTTTTGAAAATTTCGCATGGCTGTCTGTGGATATTTTTGAGCAACTCAGTGAAATAGAATAATTTATATAGGGATAGACAGTATAAGCCTTGTCTGTATCGTACCATGTACAATAGCAAGCCTGATATGTTTTCTCAAAAATCACCTTCCGTCGCGCGGGACTACAATAATGCAGAATATTCCCACTAGGCCATTTGATGTAATCAAACTGTACTTTAAACAGTCCTTTTTCTCTATTTGTTAAATCAACCGGTTTACAGTATTCCGAAGAGGTACCAACGGATGTTGATAAGGAAAAAGGAACACCTATCGAAATGTTGTACCCATCTGCTCCAGCGCTGGATTTCTTAGGCCCCCAGTCCGCTATATAACCACCTCCAGACATAATATTAGGATTCGATCCGGAAGCATACACACTATACATTGTAGGGATTCCCATTTCTACACTAAGCAACTCACTCGCGCAGTAAAATGATTGCGTATATCCTGCCTTCGTATACTGACTCTTTCCTCTTGGTGTTTTATATACCTCAAATGTTTTTTTCCCACTAGCGGGAATAACAGTAATATCAATCTTAATTCCATCCCGATATGCTTTGAACACAGGACCATTATTATAGCTAAAATTCTCTTTTGATGGATTACGACATTTGTCATAATCATAAGTAAAATAACCTAAAATGGTATCCTTAGGCACCTTTGCACAGTACTCATATATCGTAGTGTTAATCACATCTGATTTTAACAGTACATATGTATCAGAATTTGGTCTAACATACTGCTTTGTCTGTATAGCATAGTGAGTGGTCCCTCTCGCATCTGCCTTGCCCCCAAGATTCATAAAGTTAGTAAAAACTGACAACAAAACCAAAGCAATTGAAATCACTTTCCTACTTCTCATAATGTAATCTCTCCTTAATTATACCAGTTTTCCGTCTCGAAGCATCAGTTCTCTTTTTGCATGCGCTGCAATCTTTTCATCGTGGGTTACCAAAAGAATCGTCTTTCCTTCCCGATTCAGCCCATCCAGAAGCTCCATAATCTGTTCGCCCGTCTGCTCATCAAGCGCTCCCGTAGGCTCATCTGCAAGAATCAAAGGAGTGTCTGCCGCCAACGCCCTGGCAATGGAGCATCGCTGCTGCTCTCCTCCGGAAAGGGTAAAAACCGGTTTTTGCTTCATTTCAAGTAATCCAACCTTTTCCAGCTTTTCCTCAATTATCTGTTGCCTCATTTTCTTCGGCATTTTCTTAAAAAGAAGGGGAAGCTCCACATTTTCTTCCACCGAATACTGGTGCATAAGGGCAAAGTTCTGAAAAACAAAACTGACATTTTCTCTGCGGAAACAATTCAGTTCCTTTTCCGTAAACTGATCCACCCGCTGACCAAGAAACAAATATTCTCCCTTTGTCACCCGTTCCATTCCGCCTAAAATATGTAAAAGAGTACTTTTCCCTGCTCCGGATCTGCCCCGAAGAGCAATATACTCTCCCGTATCTATTGTCAGATTTACCCCGCATAAGGCTCGATACTGACCGTTTTCACCGTATATTTTGAACACATCGGTCAACTGAATCAATTTACTTTCCCCCTTTTTCCACCCTCAGTGCTTTTGTCTGTTCCTCCAGGCGGGATGCCGTCTCTGCCTTTAGAGGAAGTATCTTCCACTCGAATTCATCGTAAAACAAAAAAGTAACGGGCTCGTCGTTGAAATACTCGTGAACAATATAGGCTTCTTTTACATTGTGCTCGTTTCCGGTTGCCTCCTCCAGAAACTGATTGACAACCTCCTCATAATCCAGCCAGAAGGCATAGTCAGATTGCAAACGACAGCCGACAAAAAATTTCTCGCGAAACTGCTCCAGCTCTTCTTCTCCTTCCACGCCGAAATACTCATAAACCAAAGGCATGACGGCGGGGTCCACCGCTTTCAGACCGTCCGGCTCCGTAAAGAATTCCCTAATTAACGTGTGAGCCATATCATCTAAAGGCTCGTGCAGCTGATTGTCTCCCTCAGTGAAATCAAACATCGCCCAAAAGCCCTTGTTAACGCTCTGATCAACAACAGAATACTTATACACCAAAATCCCCAGAGTTCCTGCTGCTATCAGTAAAAGGAGCGTCAGACACAGAAGGATGGTAATTCTTTTCTTCCGTTTTTTCCGTTTTCGTTTTTCTTCTTGTTCCTGAGAAACAATCTGTTCCAGTTCTTCTTTTTCCTGTTGGGAACTTTCTTCCTTGTATTCGTCCATTCCATCCTCCTACTTTATTTTGTTGCATCCGAAACCAGCTCTGCCAGAGAATATTTCCTTAAGATCCGAACAGGCAGAATCACACCCACTGCCGTTACCAAAATCAAGAGCAATCCCGTACCCGGCAGGGTATATCTCCAAAAGGCCCATTTCATGCAGGCGTGGTGGGAAACACTGTACATGCGCATGGCAATCGTATATTCCGCTGTCCATGCAAAAACTCCTGCCGCCAGCGAAACCATCAAAGCGCACACCAGCAAAACTCCAAATGCATCGACCTTTGCCGCCCCGTTTGCATACCAGATTCCAAACTGCTTCCGACAGCCAAGGGCTGCAACCGTATGTACGGAAATCATCATCATAAAGCACACCACAACAAGCAAAACCATCATCTTTTTCAAATAATTTTTGACCAGACTGCCCTTTGTTTCCTGCTCTCTGAGAAGATTCCGGATTCCAAAAATACCGGATGAAAGTTTCTGCTGTTCAAAACACCGGGTTACCGATACGGACAGATCTTCCCAGCTTTCGCCATCCCTCATGGAAAGCAATGCTTTATCAAAAAAGGGAGCATTCCCTTCTTCGCAAAAGGCAAGCATGGCATAGTCCATAGAGTGTAAGGCGCTCTCCAGCCTTCCGCCCCTGAAATCCGCATCCGGCCACCGGCTTCCCTCTTCCAAATATCCGCATATCCAAATGGTTTGCGGCTCTCCGGAAGGGTTGGAAACAACCATTTTTGTTCCGGGATCGGGTCCGATTTGCCGGTATTCACTTCCCAAAACCAAATACCAGACTCCCGGTTCCGGATCTTTCGGAAGCATTGCCTTCACACCTTGCAACGGCACAAATTCCAGCATGGTAACCGTTGCCGCTGAAACCTTAATCCACTTTACCATATCGATTTCCTCAGCGGCAATTTTCCCCAAGTCAGAGTCCTCTTTTTTTAAGTACAGATTGCCAAAAAAAGCGCTGTTCTCCACTTCATGAAGATTCCGGATATGGTTCCATGCCTGCATAGCTTTTTCTTCCTGTTTTTCCCACTGCACTACTCCGATTTGCTCCAAGTTCTTAGAAAAAACGCTCTCCATAGAGTTCTCCATGTATCGCGTTTCTCCGTAAAACAAGAGTACCATTCCGCAAATCAGTGTAGTCACAAAAAGGATAAAAAGAATCCCTAAAAACTTTCGTACATTCATCACAAAATAGTTTACGGAATATCGCATAACAAATCTTATATTCATCGCTCAATTCCTCCAAACCCCTGCCGGCTGAAATGTCGCAGCGCTCTCCAAATCATAAATACCAATGTTCCGAAAGTAAGCACGACCATAGAAATTACCGTCGCCGCAATCCGTAAGCGCGATATGGCAAGACTCCCTACCAAAATCCGAAGAACTATCATAACCGGAAGAAAGACAATCAATGCCACGGCCTCCAGACGCAAAAAATCCTTTGCAAACAGGCGTATACACTCTGCATTATTCATCCCGCACAGTTTTCGGACCTTAAGCTCCGCTTTCCGCTCCAGAAACCACAGATTGCATATCATAACCAGATTCGCAATGACAAATACATAAATCAGACCCGAAAAGACGGTTTCAAAAAAGGAATAGGTTCGGTTCAGACTATCGTCATCAGAAAAGAATTCCCTGCTATTTAATTTCATCTTGTTTTTCAAAAACCGTGCTTCCATTTGTTCCAGTTCTGCGTCCTTCAGCTGTTTCTTGGACGCAACCAAAACCTTTACTAGGTTAGGTTCTTCGAGAGCACGGTTCAGTTCCGCCTCCAGGGAGGCTCGAGTCTGTTCTCCGCATGAGGAGTAGTCCAGAAGAATCGTCTCGTCATACCCCGCCAAATTGTCGCATTGCAAAACGCCGGAAACCACAGCATAAATACCGCCAAGGGAAAGACAGGTTCCAAAGCTCTTCTCATAGGTGTAGGGCAACACACTTTTTCCTATATACACCATAGGAATTCCGTTTTCTTTACAGTATTCTTTGTTGTAAGTGAATTTCTCTTCCAAACGAAGCACTTTAAGGGGTTTCAGGTAAATACTGACGGGCAGAGTTTGTCCGGTTTGCCCGATTCCCATGTTAAAGGACAGAAAAGTATCCTCTGAAACGGAACCAATTGACTCCGACATTGTTTGGAAGGAAATCGGCGACAAATCACCGATTGTATAGCTTGCAAAATCATCCGTATTTTCATTGATGACAATATCCGTATGCTGAATTCCATACTCATAATGGTAATAATATTTCTGCTCTGTAACGCGGTTTTCCCATATCTTAGCGGAAAGATCCGAAACATAAAATATAACTACCAGACACAGAATCAGTCCGAGAATCAAAAGAATTTCTGAATATTTATAACGGAGTTTCATAGCTTATTTCCTTCGTTTATTTTGTATCCAAATCATACGGCACAAGTGCTGTACTCGTTGACGATTTTTGAGTTTTCACAACCAGTTTTGTTCCGTTTGCACGATATACCCAATTATCGGAGTAGGAATACTTCGTTCCCATACTTCTACATGGTTTAGGATCGTTATTATTATATACTCTCGTTTCCAATAGAGCATCATTCCTGTATTTTCTGACTTCAATAACCACCTTCGAGCCTAACAATGCTGCATCCTGTTCCGGGGTATCATTATCCTTGAAATAAAATGTTGCAGACACTTCATCATATAACACTCCACTTTTATATCCTACACTCATGAACCCGGGAATGGTCATGTCTCCTATTTCCATTTGTTTATCCTCAGCCTTCGTAGATGCGGCCATTGCAATTCCAATGGATAACAGCAGCAGGCACACCATGGTACTCAAAAAAATCACTCTTTTTCGTTTCATTTTGAATTCATCTCCCTTCATCCGAAACTCCGTTATTCCTAATCCACCGGAATAAATATTTGCATATTTATTGTCTCTCAATTACCATTTTCTGTCAATACATTTTTTGTCAATACAATACATTTTCTTCCAATACAAACACCACTTCAACATGAAAATGGACCTTCGACCGGACGCACTTGCATCCAATCGTAGGTCCATTCCTATGTATTGTTTTATTTCAGCAGCATCTCACACATCTCCGCCGGACTCTCCGCCACCGCATACGCGCCGGCCGCAAGCAGCTCCTCTGCTNNGCCGTGCCGAATCCGTAGGTGACGCCGAGCGTCGGGATTCCGGCCTCTGCCGCGCCTTCCACATCGTAATAACGATCCCCCACCATCACAACCTCGGAAATCTCCGTAATACCGAGCAGTTCCAGCGCATACCGGATAACCTCCGCCTTGGTGTCGACCTTCCGATCAAAGGAAGCGCCGCAAATCGCAGTAAAATACGGACTCAATCCAAAGTAATCCGCAATCTGCTTTGCGTAAAGCTCCGGCTTCGACGTCGCCATCACGAGTGTTCTGCCGGCAGCCTGCAATTTTGCAAGAGCCTCATGGATGCCGTCGTAGGGACGATTTTCCTTCCAGCCGACTTCCGAATAACGCTTCCGGTAACGATGAATCGCCTCCATCACCTGCTCCCCTTCAAAATACTCCGCAAAGGTCGTTGAAAGCGGCGGTCCGATATAGCGCCTTAAGGCATTTCGGTCATTTACCGCGACGCCCATACCTTCGAGCGCTTCGGTGATACTGTTAATGATGCCTTCGGACGAATCCGTTAACGTACCGTCAAGATCCAAAAAAATGTATTTCATAGCGTTTCTCCGATTCCATGAATTTACTGCTCGTTTCCGGTAAACTCTACAGCCTCATCAAATCTACACTATTTTAGGAAAAAAGGCAACCTATTTTCTCGTCAAATTCATTTTTCTTTTCCTGCTGTTCCAGTACGTCCAGCAGTTTTTTTGCATTTCGGGCGGGAATCCACGCCTTCCGGGCGTTATAATAGCGGTTGCACACCCGGTAGAATTTCTCAGGAAACAGCAGCATACTCTGCAGCGTCTGCACCTCGCCCGCAGGGATTTCCCGCTCCTTTCGGTAGCACGCAAGCATCTCCCGGAACACCCCGGTATCCCAGTCGGTCTTCTCCATCGATTTGCGAAGCAGATAGTACAAATCCTCCGGCTGCGGTCCAATGCCCGCCTTCTCAAAGTCCGAGATAAATACGTTCCCATCCGCAGTCACCAAAAGCGCGTGATTCCCAAATGCCCCATGCACTCCAAGCCCCTCGGAAATCGATTTCTCGTACACTGTCCTCCACGGCCCCTCCGAAAAGACGCGCAGCGCCTTCTCCGCCCGCGCAATGTACTCGGGCAGAAGCTCCTGCAGCTTCTGTTCAAATGCATTTTTCTGCTTGCGCTTATATAAATAGTTGGAAAGCCGGCGCATCTCCCGCATATGTCTTGCGCAAACCGTACCGAAATCCTCCCGCACATACTCCTCGCGAACCGGCAGGCCGCGCATGTGTGAGTGAAATCGTCCCAGTGCCTCTGCTG
This sequence comes from Lachnoclostridium sp. UBA7482, assembly GCA_002479645.1. Classification (GTDB taxonomy): domain Bacteria; phylum Bacillota; class Clostridia; order Lachnospirales; family Lachnospiraceae; genus ISDg. The sequence continues at coordinate 31,604 of DLOO01000052.1, forward strand.
CCAGCAGCCGGTGCCGTTCGTCGTAAAGCTCCAGCTCTTCCCCCACACACCAGCGTCGGATGAGAAACGTCTCGCCGTAGTCGCCCTCTGTCACGAAATTCCCTTCCCGGTTACGAATGCACCGGTCAAGGAGCAGGTCGCCTGCCGCTCCGCCGATTTCCTTCACTTCCTCTTCAAAGCAGACGCGTCCCTCCTTCGCATCCCGCTGCCGGAGCAGCATCAGTCCATCCGGCGTCTGCAAAAATCCCGCCCCCTTCTGGCGGCTGTATCCCGTCACCTCAATATCATACTGCGCCACAACAACTGCACTCTTATCGTCCATTCCCGCACCTTCCCATAAAAATAGTGTTTCGCTCGCGCCGAGTGCGGGTCGAGCCATCGGCCGTNNCACACAGTGACATATTCCATTCGCACGAGTGCGCATCCACAGCGGAGCGCCTATTTTCCTAAAAAGAAAATAGTGTAAACCATGCCCACGTCAGAGGACATCGCTTACACTATCTGTATGCTTGTATTTGATTTTCATTCCCGAGAATTTGGAAATCCGTGCTGCTCTTGCAGCCACTGCCGTCCGCGCGCCAGAAGATACTCCCTCGTATTCGCCGTCGGCTCCTCCAGTACCTCGCCCAACAGACGGTTAAGCGCCTCGCCCAGCTTCGGTCCGGCAGGATAGCCCATCGCAAGCAAATCCCTCCCGCCGATTGCGAGCTGCTTCATGCTGACACACTGGTTCTGCTCCATAATGTGACGGTAACGCGCCTCCATGCGGTCAACCTGCCGAAGCATGTCCTCCCACAATTCAGGCTTGTGTCCGTACACATCACCGCGCTGTACCGCCAGAAGAGGTTCAATCCATTCGGCTCCCACCTGATTCATCAGGCGGCGAAGTCCGCCGTCGCCNNCTTTCCAGCTTCACGGTGTAACGGCTGTCGTGATGACGTACCAGCTTCGATACCGCATCCCTTGTCTCGTTGTCGAACTTGAGCCGCTTGAGAATCTCCTTTGCATACACGGCGCCTTCCTTTTGGTGTCCGTAAAAATGCGACCGACCGCGTTCATCGACCGAATAACACTTCGGTTTCGCAACATCGTGCAGAAGCATCGTGTAGACAAGAATCTGCCGCATACGCTTGTCCCCATTTACATAGGTCGGCATCGTCTGCACCGCCTCAAGCGCCTTGAGCGTGTGCATACCGACATCGTAGCAGTGGTATGGATTGTGCTGCGCGGTCGCAAGCATCGCATCCCACTCCGGCAGCACAACTGCGGAAATCCCCGTCTCCGCAAGCAGCAGGAGCCGATCCGGATGCTCCGACAGCAGCAGCTTCGTCAGCTCCGTGCGAATGCGCTCCGCGCTTACCCGGCGCAAATCCCCCGCCAGCTCTTTAATTGCCGCNNCAGTGTCTCCTCTTCTATCGTAAAATTCAGCTGAGCCGAGAAACGAACGGCCCGCATAATCCGAAGCGCGTCCTCCGTAAAACGTTCCATCGCATTGCCGACCGCCCGAATCACACCGTTTGCGAGATCCTCGCGTCCCCCGAACAAATCCACGATTCCCGTGCGTTCGCTATATGCCATGGCATTTATCGTAAAATCGCGTCTGCGTAAATCCTCCGCCAGTTCCCCGGTAAATACGACCGATTTCGGATGCCGGTGATCTTCGTNNATTCGCCGTCCAAACGGTAGGTCGTCACTTCATAGCCCGCATGGTTCCACAGGACAGTCACCGTACCGTGCGCAATGCCGGTGTCTACCGTATGCGCAAACAGGCTTTTCATCTCCGAAGGGCTTGCAGAAGTCGTAATATCCCAGTCCTCCGGCTCACGTCCCATAAGAGAATCCCTTACGCAGCCGCCCACCGCATAGGCCTCAAACCCCGCCTGCTCCAAGATCCGAATGATGCTTGTCACCGCCTGCGGCAACGCAATTCTTTCATCCCGCTGCATAACATCCTCCCTCATTACCGTGATACAATTTTTGTATCACAAAATCGGGATTTTGTCAAATTCCCGGCGCTTCCCCTCGCCTACAAATACGCCTTCATCCCGTCGCGGAGCCACTCCTCGAGCTTGATGATACGTTTGCAGAGGTTCTTCGATTTTTCATCGGCCGCCCGGTATTTGTTGAGATATTTTTCAAGCGATTTCACCCCCATATCGCAGCCGTCCGTAATCAGATCCGCAATCGTCTTGTCCGAGTCATGCATTGCCATCTTGTAGTTCGTTTTGAACCAGGACATGGTCTGTGCCATCGGGCTCGGCTCCTTGCCGTCATCGTGATATTCGTGCAGTAACGCCGTAATCTCATCCTGCAGAGATTCGTGTTCGTCCTTGCTGTTTTTGAGGATTCGTTTCAGGTTCCCGTCGCTGACATTATCAAGGACATCCTTGATGGCGCTGATGCCCATTTTCGCACCGGCGTCGCACTCGCGCAGCAGACGGATGGTATCATTTTCAATCATAAGAGCCTCCATAAAATAATTTTGCAGACAGTATGTGTATTTTTTGTAAAATCATACAATTCGACCGGATTTTCCCACAAAATCGGTTGACAGTTTCGGCCGCGGAATTTATACTTGAATTATCGGAAAATGCCGGGAAAATCCCTGCATTTTCAAAACTTGTTTTACATTTCAGGAGGAGATTATCATGGGTAAATTTGTAATTCGCGAAACTAAGACCGGTGTCAAGTTTGACTTAAAGGCCGGCAATGGTGAAGTAATCGCCACTTCCGAGGTTTACACAACAGAGGCTGCCTGCAAGAACGGTATCGCTTCCGTACAGAAGAATGCACCGGCTGCAAACATCGAGGATCAGACCGTAGAAGGTTTTGCTGTCGAGAAGAATCCGAAGTTTGAGATTTATACCGACAAGGCAGGCGAGTTCCGTTTCCGTCTTAAGGCAACCAACGGTCAGATTATCGCTGTCAGCGAAGGCTACAAGGCAATGGCAAGCTGCAAGAACGGTATCGCCTCCGTTCAGAAGAACGCTGTAGACGCAGCAATCGTAAAAGAGTGATTTGACGAAAGGAGAGTATGGAACCATGGATATCAAGGAACAGATTGAAGGCGCTGTAAGCAAGATCACCGGCGATAAGGATTTGCAGGAGAAGTTCAAGAAGGATCCCGAAAAGACCGTTGAGAGCGTACTTGGCGTTAACATTCCGGACGGCGCTGTTGATAAGGTCGTAGCCGGCGTTAAGGCAAAGATGGGCGCAGGCAAGATCGGCGGCATTCTGGGCAAGCTTGGTCTGTAATTTTATAAGGACATTTGTAAAAAGAACCTCCCGGGTAATCTAAGTGTTAGATTGGTCGGGAGGTTTTGTCCTATAAGCCGTAAATCATACATCATCTTCCTGAAAAAGGTGCTCAATTACCATTGTCAGTGCCGCTGCGATTCGATACAGAGCTTTTTCATCTGTCAATTGCCTGAACTTTTGTAGAAGCGTATGCTGAACCTCCAGAAAAGATAAGCTGCAAGATACATCAGAATACCGATAATAGGCGTGAGGTACATATATACTTTGGGGTATGCCGCCATGTCACTTTTCCGCAGAAGGTACTGTGCAGGGAAATAATTCACGAATGCGAACGGCATGACGTATATCATTATAATCTGTATGACCTTGTTGAAGATACTGATCGGGTAGCCCGCAAATTTGCGCATATTCCAGTAAATCATCGCCTTGAGGCTATCCGTCTGCAGCAGATATATGTTCAGCGCTGCGAGAAGCAAAAACACTGCCCCTTGTATCAGCACACCGCCCAAGATTGTGAATATGTAATACACCACACTGAACATATCCCATTTGATTCCTACCTTTCCTGCCGAGATCAGAAACAGCACCAGCCCCAATCCGCCGTGACCTATCGCTGCAAACCAGTCGGAGTTTGCGAATACGATCTGAAACAGCAGCCCTCTCGGACGGAGAATGAACCTGTCGAAACTGCCGTCACGAACGGTGCGCCCGAAATCTCTTAATCCCGTGAAGAAGATTATCATTATCCCATAGGTTAGGAAAAGCAGACTGAAAAGAAAGAACATCTCGTAGATATCCCAGCCGTTTAGCGTATCAAATTTCATCAGCGTTAGCCATATGACGATGATGCCCGTCGCCTCACGCAAAAATACAGCGAGCGATCTCAGCACGGCATCTATGCGATACTGGAACCACGCCTTTGCGGTAGTCCTTGTATATACTGCCATCAAATGCAATGTGTCTTTCATCTCAGCCTCCTTGAACGACGAGCTTTTGCTGTCCTTTTTTCCACAAAACGTTCCCTACGGCATATATAACGACTATCCATACTATCTGTATGATGCATTTTTCTGCCGTTTCCCTGAAAGATAGCTGACCGAGATATATTTGCACAGGTGTGAAATATATCGAAGCAAACGGCGTGAAGTCGAGTACTTTGCGTATTCCCTCAGGCATGAACCACAGAGGTATCATCGAGCCGGAGAGAACATTTATGAACACGTTCTTTATCGTAGTAATGCTCCATACGTTTATCAGCCAGAACGAGGTCATCTGAATGGCAAAGCTTATGGAAAAAAGCACACCAAAGCCGAGTATAGCGCTTATAACAAAAAGCAGCAGCTCTGTTGCCCCCGCAGGTGCGCTCATGCCCGTTGTAAGCAGTGCTACCGCAAGTACAGGCATGAATTTGAATATCAGGTCAAATAGCGAATTGCCGACATTCTCAGCTATCATTCTTCCCTTGAAGCTGATAGGGCGAAGAAGCTCGGTGGATATGCTGCCGTCCGATATCTTGCCTGGCAGAAAATAGTCATTTGGCGAAAAAACTGCGCCAAGTCCCAACGAAAGCACAAAATTTGTCGTGACCGCTTTTAGCGTTATCCCATCGACCTGTTCGGCACCATGGTATAGTACACGATATATCTCATAGAAGATAAAGAACTGCAATAATGTCGAGAGTATGCTCATAAGGTGGTCAAAACGGTAAGCGCTCCTGCCGAGAAAGTTTTTTTCGCATAAGCAAAGTAAGCTGTCATACCGTTTCCTCCTTGCTGTATATCTTACGGATAATACTCTCGATATCCGACTCGGTTATGTTTATATCACGCACACTGTATTTTTGCAGGAGCTCTGCCATGATATCGTTGATATGTATCTCTTTGCCGAATATGAAGCTCTTGTGACGAGGGTCGGTATCCACTGTTTCTACTCCCTCTATCGGCTCTGTCACGGTATCGGTCATGAATTCAACTTCGAGCTTTCGTGATGAGCCGTACTTCTCGCGCACGCCCATAAGCGTACCGTCATAGACCTTGCTGCCTTCGTCAATGATTATTACTCGGTTGCAGGTCTTTTCGATATCCTGCATATCGTGGGTGGTGAATATCATAGTCACGTTATCCTCTGCATTGAGCTCACGGATAAAGCTGCGTATCGCTTCCTTGCCGAGAACGTCCACACCTATCGTGGGCTCATCGAAGAAGACTATCTCGGGAGAGTGCAACAGTGCCGCCGCGATATCCGAACGCATACGCTGCCCGAGCGAAAGCTGACGCACAGGCTGATCTATAAATCCGCTCATATCAAGCATTTCTGTGAAGCGGTCAAGGTTTTTTCTGTAGGTATCGTCGGGTATGCGGTATATGGCTTTCAACAGCTCGAAGCTGTCCTTCACTGGCAAGTCCCATTGCAGTTGAGACTTCTGTCCGAAAACCACGCCTATTCTGCCGACATAGTTTTTGCGCTGCTTGTAGGGAACTGCTCCCGAGCATATTATCTCGCCGCTGTCAGGGTAAAGTATGCCCGAAAGCATTTTTATTGTCGTGGATTTTCCGGCGCCGTTTGGTCCGATGAAGCCAACCATCTCGCCCTTTTCAATAGAAAAGCTGATATCCTTTACGGCTTCTCTCTTTTCGTACTTCGGCACGAAAAGATTGGCAATCATGCCCGGTATACCGCTCCTGCGTTTACTTACATGGTATGTCTTTTTGATATTTTTCACTTCAATGAAACTCATTTTCTGCCACCTTTCTGTAGTATCAATTGTTCGAGATCGGGTTTGTGTATGCTTATTTCCCTTATCTCTGTCTGTTTCAAAAGCAATGCCATGATCTCTGCCGCTGTTATGTGGTTCGAGGCGTATTCAAGAGTAAGCGTATCGCCGTTCAGCGAAAATCTGCGTATCGGAAGATCGTCAAGATCGGGTATACTGCCGCCGAGCTTTACTGTTATCGTGTTTATTGGCATAAAACGACTCTGAAGGTTGTTCATGCTCCCACAGAAAATCAGCTTTCCTGCGTCAAGTATCGCAAATCTGCTGCACACCCTTGAAACGCTCGCCATATCGTGAGAGGTTAGGAGTACAGCCGTTCCACGGGAAGAGATCTCCTTGATGATATCACACAGCGCAGATTTTCCGTTCTCATCGAGTCCGACATTCGGTTCATCGAGCAGCACCAGCTTGGGCTCATAAATAAATGCAGCGCCGAGCTCCGCACGCATTTTCTGACCAAGGGAAAGGTCTTTTACTCGCCTGCCTGAAAGCTCCGAGAACCCCAGCCTTTCCGAAAGTTCTGTATACCTGTGTTTGAATATGTCTTTCGGCATACGATACACGGCGGATATCGTCTCGAAGCCCTGCAAAACAGTATCTTCTCTGTCAAGCAGCGGTATACCTGCAATGAAAGTGCTTATATCCGAAGCATATCTCTGCCGGTATCTCATGGGGTCTTTGCCAAGTGTCCACACCTTGCCGCTTTCAGGAGCAAGAAGTCCGCAGGCAAGTTTTATAAGGGTAGTCTTTCCCGAACCCGAAGTCCCTATGAGACCCACAACTTCGCCTTTTGGAACGCTCAGCGTCACTTTGGAAATGTTATATTTGCTGACATCTTCAAAATTTATCATATTGCCTCCTGAAATAATTATATCCCTCGCATGGCTAAATTGCGAGGGATAGGGATGAACGACATTCACACAGGGATAAACGACACAGCGCAGAAATATCCGTCTTCCTCATAAAAATCGGACATACCTCCGTATTTTTCACATATTGAACGTATCTGCGAAACGCCCAGACCGTGTGCAGTGTTGTCAGACTTCGTACTCGCAAGATAGGGATTACTCGCAAGGATCGGTCGGCTTATCCTGTTTTTCACAAGTATCGTTTCATAACTTCTGTGGTGGGATATGAGCACGGATATCTCGGGGGAGATCTCATTTTCGCTTGCTTCGACAGCATTATCGAGCATATTTGAAAGCAGTGCAGAAAAATCTATACTTTCCATTTTTGCAAAAGAAAGATTCTCTATTTCTGCTTTGACAGCTATGCCCTTTCCTCGTGCTGAATTGAGTTTAACGTTAAGGATATGATTCATAAGCGAATTGCCCGTTTCTATATAGCTGTGAACTGTGTTCAGCTTGTCGAGTATCTTTGAGGTATACGCCTTTGCTGCTTCTATATCTCCGCCGTTAAGATATGAGGCTATCACCATAAGATGATTTTTCATATCATGCTTTATGCTGCGAATACTTTCATGCAGCCTGTGTATCTCTTCATCCTGACGAGCAAGTTCCTCGGCATTTGCTTTAAGCTCCAAAAGCTCGTATTCGGTAGCCGCTTTTTCACCGAGCAGCCTGTTGTACCTTTCCGTAAGCGCGTCGTATTCAACCTGTAGTTTCTTTCCGTTCATTTCAGCATGTACCTCATAAGCAGCTTCCGTGCATTCTCCGAGTAGCTTCGCCCTATCGGAAGTCTGGTGTTATCGCAGAGCACACATTCCTCCGCATTTATTACCTTTACCGCCAACTGATTGACGAGAAAGCCCTTGTGTATACGGACGAATCCGTTCCTTGAAAGCGCATTTTCGAGCGAAGTAATGGTGTCCCTGAAACGATATTCTTCTTTAGTTGCAAAAAGCTTTATGTAATTGCCATCTGATTCAAAGTAAAGTATCTCGTCGAGGCGAAGTTTAATATTACCATCAGCTGAACGGAAGCAAAAATGTTTTTCCCTGCTGAACAGTCAATGACAGTAAGATATCAGCATAT
>DLOO01000016.1:0-5553 GCA_002479645.1 Lachnoclostridium sp. UBA7482
CACCGGCCGTTACGGTCGGCGGAGGACTGGGAGCGCCGCACGGGGTGTATTTGGACGGGTATATGCAGAATTTCTCCGAGGACGATTTGTGGATGGAGGATTTTGAAGATACGAGAAAGCCGACGAATGTGAAAGGGATGTATCTGACGGCCGATGTTATCAATAAGAAGTTAGATAAGATTCTTGACATTCTTGATACGACAGAGTTAAATGCAGTCGTTATCGACCTGAAAAACGACGACGGATTTATCGTTATTGATACGGACTCCGAGTATCTTGACAAGCTGGGGAATAAGAACCTTTTGTACCGGAATTTCGGCGCGATTATGGCAAAGCTCAAGGAGCACAATGTCTATACGATTGCGCGAATTGTATGTTTCCGCGATATCCGTTCCGTACGCTCGAATGAAGCCTTCGGCGTGCATATGAAGGACGGTTCCCTGATGAAGGATAACAGCGGCTACACTTGGATGAATCCGCTCAATCAGGATACATGGGAATATCTGACCGAGGTAGGACGCGAAGCGGCAAAGCTGGGATTTGACGAGGTTAATTTCGACTACTGCCGATTCTCGACGGACGGGAAGGTGAAGGACGCCGATTTCGGTGTGGAGGAATTGACGAATGAGGTTAAGTACGACGCTATTACCGGATTTGTCAAGTATGCCTGTGAGAACCTGAAACCTCTCGGTGTGTTTGTTTCCGTCGATGTATTCGGTGTTGTTATCAGCAGTGATATTGATGCGGCGGCGGTAGGCCAGAATTATGCCGATATGGCGAAGTATCTCGACTATATCTGCCCGATGGTTTATCCGTCCCACTATGGACGCGGTTATTATAATCTGGATGTGCCGGATGCGCATCCGTACGAATTGATTTATAACTCCATGCTGGATTCTCAGAAGAAGCTCAGCGCTAATCAGGCCAGCGGTATGTGTGCCGATATCCGGCCGTGGCTGCAGGCATTTACCGCAAGCTGGGTTAAGGGACATATCGAATACGGCGGCCCCGAGATTCGGGCGCAGATTAAGGGAACGTACGATGCCGGATATGGGGGATGGCTTCTGTGGAACGCGGCAGGCGCATACTCGAAAGACGGTCTGGAGGCAGAATAATGCTGCGCAGAGGGAAGAACTATTTGCAGTTTGTCATCATAGCAGCGGCGATATTGTACGCACTGTATTTATTCCGATACAAAGGACTGACGATTCGCGGCATTCTTGCATTTGCACATGGCAATCCTTGGAAAATGCTCGCAACGATTCTGGCGCTGTATGCATTTAAGGCATGTTGTGTCATGATTCCGTACAGCGGGCTTGTACTTGCATCGGCGGTTAGCTTTCCGCTTGCGCAGGCAATTGGTATCAATCTGGTCGGCAGCATCCTATGCTTCTCCATCTCCTATGCGTTCGGACGTATGACGCCGCAGGAGCGGCTGGAGAAGAAGCTGCAGGAGCATCGCCGGATTGCGCCGTATGTAGTCGGCGCGAGGAAAAAAGAATGGCTTGTGTGCTTTGCCAATCATCTTATGGGACTTTCCAGCGAGGTTCTCGGTATGCTGTACGGACTGATGCGGACACCGTTTGCGGTATATCTGTCCGCATCGATTTTGGGTGTGCTGCCCGGTATGACGTTGGTCAGCATTGCAGGCAAAATGGACGGGCTGAGGGACTGGAGATTTTATTTCTTTCTGGGTCTGAATTATGCCCTTGTAATTGTCGGCTATGCGATAATGTTTTATGGTGCGGCGCAAATAAGAAAAAAGAAAGATTGAAAAAGGATGTTCGCCGGTGTGAATCGGCGGACATTTTTTTCAAAATTGCAATCCGTGCAGTGGTTAGTGCAAAGTATGCTGACCCTGTTGATTATTTTTGAGACATCCATATAATGGAGACAGCGGCAAACGGAGAGGAGTGATTATTTGAAAATTAAGCTTGCGGTAAGCGAGGAACGGTATGAAGAAATATATCGATTCCTGCGGGAAAAGGGAATTGAAGTTGATGAAAGTGCGTCACTCCTGCTTACGGAGGAGGGTTCCTCAAATTATTTGACGGTACGGAAGTCGGAGGACGGTCAAAAGCTTCATGTGGCGATAGAGGATATTATCTATATTGAATCTTATGGACATACAGTAGACGTGCACACTGCTGTAGACACCTATCAGTCGGGGGAGCCGCTGTATCGATTGGGGGATTTACTTAATAAAAGGGAGTTTTTGCGAGTCAGTAATTCGGTTATTATTTCCAAATCCCATGTGAAACAAATCATCCCTACATTTTCCATGAAGTTTTTACTGGTTATGACAAATGGGGGAAAAGTAGATGTTACAAGAAGTTATTACAGTGCTTTTAAGGAATTCTTTGGAATTTAGAAAGGAGAAAAAATGGTAGCAATGTCTAAGATAATAATGGTATTTATTGTATGTTTTTTGGCAATCACTGTGTATATGATTGCATATAGGATAAAAATCAATCGTGCTTTACGAAAGGGAAAGTCGCAGGCGCATAATAAAATGGCAGAGCCGAGGAGTATTGCAGAATTAGGCGCGCTTCTTGTATTCGGTTTTATGCTTTTCAGTATTATGGGTATGCTGGAGGATATTTCCCAGAGGCTGAAAAGCATTGACAGCAATGCACAGCAAGTCGTTTCGCTTCGGGAAGAAATATCCGGATTACGAGCTGAACTGCTTCGGAATGAGAAAAGGGAGAACAGTATGCTGGCTTCATTTATATATCGTTTCGGAAAAGCGGATCTTGCAAACGGAGCTTGTCAGATTATTTTCCAAGTGACGCCGAAAAATCATATGAAAGATGCGAAACTGACGCTCTCCATAGACGAAACGGTTCTTGAACTTAAAGATATAGGAAATGGGGAGTATGAAGCGGAATATATGTTGCCGTACGGGCAGGGGAACTATTTTTGGAATCATATCATTGTGACAGTAGAGGAAAACGGCAATGTCACAAAGGAGGAACTGACGGAGGAGACCTTTTTGGAAGGTCTGGCAGATGATGTAAAGAGAATATTGTTCGAGCCTGATTTCCGGGGCGAGTTTGACGATGGGGAATGCAAGGTTGAAGCCGGAAAACTACAGCTTCAAGGCAATGTTTATTTTGAGTTTCCGAAGCAAACCATATACAGCGATTCCATATATGACTATGATATGGGAAGCGCCGGTATTCTTATTATGAAAAACGGGGAAATTGAAAAGGTGGTCTTGATTTCTGAACAGGAGTTAAGTGAGGAAAGAGTTACGCTCAATGAATCAATCTCTGTCGGAAAGAATGATTATGTAACTGTTTGGCTTCAGATTAAGGATTGTGACGGGTATTGCCTCCGCAGCTTCATGGAAGGAATGAGAATGGATTCCAAGGGTCAGTGGAACGAAGTTATCGTCGGAGAAGGCTATGGAATCTATTCGCCGGACGGCACGGTAGTGTTCTCTATTATGGATGAGTGAGAGAAAGCAAGGGAGTAGCGAGCGGACAGAGCTTCTTACCTGTTCCTAAAATATCACAAAGGGCGGTCACATGGAACCGCCCTTTATTTGATTTTGGTTATATTAGCCGAGAACAACCTCAACCTCGTGAGTACCCTCGGTGTATGCCGGGATGATATTGCCTGCAACAGCAGCGCCGTCAACGGTCATGGAAACAACGCCCTTGCATACGTGGTTCGGGTTCTTAACGGTGATGTTGTAAGTAGCGCCGCGGAACTCACGCTTTGCCTTAAGTCCGTCCCAGGCAGCCGGGATCGACGGGTCAATTCTGAGACCATCGAAGTCAGCGGCAATACCAAGGATGTACTGGGAGATTGCTACCATGTTCCATGCAGCGGTACCGGTAAGCCAGGAGTTCTTGCCCTGACCGAAGTTCTTGCCCGGTCTGCCGATATCGGAACCGGCGTCCTTGCCGCCGATCATCTGACCGTATACATACGGCTCGGTCTTGTGAAGATCGGAAGTCTCCTCGGTAAATGCAGGAGCGATTTCGGAATAGTACTTAAATGCCTGATCGCCTTCGCCTGCGTAAGCAGCAGCACAGATAATCCATGCATTGTTATGAGTGAAGATACCTGCATTTTCCTTGTAGCCGCCCGGATAAGTGGAAATCTCACCGTACTGTACATAGTACTTGGAGAATGCCGGGTTGTTCAGTACAAGACCGTGCTTGGTATTCAGTCTTTCGTCGATAGCTGCAAGAGTCTTCTTGGCAGCATCTGCATCGATATCGGACATGATTGCGAAGCCCTGAGGCTCGATGAAAATCTGACCTTCCTCACATTCCTTGGAACCCATCTTCTCGCCGTTTGCATCGTATGCACGAAGGAACCAGTCGCCGTCCCAAGCGGATTCCATGATGTTCTTCTTCATCTTGTCAATCTCAGCCTGTGCAGCAGCAGCTTCGTCATCGAGTCCGAGGTGCTTCAGGATAGATACGTAGTTCGGACCTGTATAGGTGAAGAGCGTAGCAACCATAACGGACTCCGCAACCTTGGAGTAGCCGCCTTCCGCAGCAAACTTCGGATTGGTGTAGGTCTGGAAGCTCTCACCCGGAGTATCGGAGAAGCAGGAGAGGTTCACACAGTCATTCCAGTCTGCTCTCATGGCAAGAGGAAGTCCGTGAGGACCAAGGTTATTTACGATATGGTAGAAGGATACCTTCAAGTGATCGAGCATCGGCTTAGCGATGGACATATCATTGTCATAAGGAACCAACTCATCCAAAAGGCTCCAGTCGCCGGTTTCCTTAATGTAAGCGGATACGGAAAGAATCAGCCACAACGGGTCATCGGAGAAGTCGCCGCCGATATCGGCATTTCCCTTCTTGGTAAGAGGCTGATACTGGTGATAGCAGCCGCCGTCCGGGAACTGGGTAGAAGCGATATCGATAATTCTTTCTCTTGCACGATCCGGAATCTGATGAACGAAACCGAGAACGTCCTGGTTGGAATCGCGGAAGCCCATACCGCGGCCGATACCGGATTCAAAGTAGGAAGCGGAACGGGAAAGATTGAAGGTAACCATACACTGATACTGGTTCCAGATGTTAACCATACGGTTTACCTTCTCATCCGGAGTATCAACACTCAGGATGCCGAGGAGCTGATCCCAGTATGCTCTGAGCTCTGCCATACCTGCGGCAAACTTCTCGGGAGTGCTGTACTTCTCAATCATTGCCTTAGCCTTAACCTTGTTGATGGTCTTGCCGTCTGCCTCGAATTTCTCGGCAACCGGCATCTCAACATAGCCGAGAACAAATACCAGAGTCTTTGTCTCACCCGGCTTCAGGGAAATCTTCTTATAATGGGAAGCAATCGGAGCCCAGCCATCGGCAAAGGAATCGTTTGCCTTGTTTGCGATAACGGCCTGCGGATCGCCAAAACCATTGTAAAGACCGATAAACTCATCACGATCGGTATCATAACCGTCGATGGCGTCATTGACGGAGTAAAATGCGTAGTGGTTACGACGGTCTCTGTACTCGGTCTTGTGATAGATAACGGAACCCTCTACCTCAACACGGCCGGTCGAGAAGTTACGCTGGAAGTTGT
>DLOO01000016.1:5623-5812 GCA_002479645.1 Lachnoclostridium sp. UBA7482
TTGCTGAACCTCGCCGTCAAAATTCTGCGGTACGAAGAAAGTAGCCTCAGCCTTCAAACCGTTCTTCTTACCGGTGATTACGGTGTAACCCATACCATGACGGCACTCGTAAGCGTCAAGCTCGGTCTTTACCGGAGACCAGCCCGGGTTCCAGATGGTACCATTGTCGTTAATATAGAAGTAGCGGCC
>DLOO01000016.1:5844-6063 GCA_002479645.1 Lachnoclostridium sp. UBA7482
ACGTGCATCCTTGTAGAAGGAATAGCCGCCGGCTGTGTTGGAAATAAGGGAAAAGAAGCCCTGTGTTCCCAGGTAGTTAATCCAGGGATAAGGCGTTCTCGGTGAAGTGATGACGTACTCTCTTTTTGCGTCATCGAAATAACCAAACTTCATCTTGTAACCTCCTGTATGTACATTATTTATTTTCCTCTTGCAGCTTCCGTGCACAAGGCACCCTGT
>DLOO01000016.1:6281-6402 GCA_002479645.1 Lachnoclostridium sp. UBA7482
AATATTCAGGAACCAAGACAGAGCAGAACCTGCTTGCTGCATTTGCCGGTGAGAGCCAGGCAAGAAACAAGTATACGTTTTTTGCTTCGGCAGCAAAGAAGGAAGGTTTTGAGCAGATGGC
>DLOO01000016.1:6425-9196 GCA_002479645.1 Lachnoclostridium sp. UBA7482
CTTAGTACCCATTACAAGGTGAAGGCATTGGTTCAACCGCTGAGAATCTGGCAGCAGCTGCGGACGGTGAGAATTACGAATGGACCGATATGTATGAGCGGTTTGCAAAGGATGCTGAGGAAGAGGGTTTCCCCGAGCTTGCGGCTCAGTTCCGCGGTGTAGGCGCAATCGAGAAGGCGCATGAGGAGCGTTATCGTGCACTTCTTAACAACATTCAGATGCAGCAGGTATTTGAGAAATCCGGTATGACTATGTGGGAATGCCGTAACTGCGGTCACCTTGTAATGGGTACTAAGGCGCCCGAGGTATGTCCGGTGTGCAATCATCCGCAGAGCTACTTTGAAGTAAGAGAAGAAAATTATTGATTCCGCTGTGAAATGTTTTCTTGCGGAATGTGCCGTACTGTGCTAGAATAGCGATTGGTGTCACGCATCCGGAGAACGGAGGCACAGGCAGGAGGCTGCCTGCGAACGAAGGAAGAGAGAAATATGAATATATTTAATATCATCACCTTGTTTGGTGGTCTGGCCATGTTCCTGTACGGAATGAAGATGATGGGCAATGGTCTTAAGGAAGGTTCATCGGGCGCACTGAAGCGGGTCATGGAAAAGGTTACCGGAACACCGGTAAAGGCGTTTATGCTCGGTTTGATTATGACCGCTGTGATTCAGTCCTCTACGGCAACGATTGTTATTACCTCGGGTCTTGTCGGTGCGGGGATTATTTCCCTGCACTCGTCACTCGGCGTCATTATCGGCGCCAATGTCGGTACAACGGTTACCGGACAGATTATCCGGCTTCTTGACCTGAAAGATTCGGGAACCTCATTTTTACAGTTTTTTAACCCGTCGACACTTGCTCCGATTGCTTTGATTGTCGGAATTATTCTGATTATGGCTGTAAAATCAAGCAGCGCGGATAAGGTCGGTCAGATTGTTATCGGATTTGGTATTTTGTTTACCGGCCTGATGAACATGACGGATGCGGTAGGCACGCTTACCGAGGGCGGTTTGATTGAAGACCTGTTCTCAAGGCTTGGAGAGAATCCGTTAATCGGTTATGTCATCGGCGCCGGCGTTGCATTTGTATTGCAGAGCTCGTCTGCTACCATTGGTATCCTGCAGGCATTTTCCACAGCCGGACTGCTCCGGTTCAGCGCGATTTACGCGGTTCTTGTCGGTATCTATCTCGGGGACTGTGTAACCACCGCAATCGTATGTAATATCGGCGCAAAGCCCGATGCAAAGCGTGTCGGTATCGTTAATATTGCGTATAACCTTGCCAAAACACTGCTGAGTCTCGTCGGCGTGACGGTTGCGCATAAGGCGGGATGGATTGACGGTCTTTGGAACAAGGTAGTTAACTCCGGCGACATTGCCAATGCCAACACCGTTTTCAACCTTGCCTGCGCCCTGATTATGCTCCCGTTTGTAGGCGCGCTGGAAAGACTCAGCAGGCGTCTGGTTAAGGACAAGAAGACGGAGGAAAGCAGGTATAACGAGAAGTTAAACAGTCTGAGTCCGGTTTTCCTGAACACTCCGGCGCTGGCATTTAATGCCTGCTACGAGCTTTTGAAGGAAATGTTCCGTATGGCTCGAAACAATATCAACCGTTCCTTTGATTTGATTCGAGAGTATGATGAAAAGACGGTAAAACAGCTGAATGAGGACGAAGACGCCATAGACCTTTATACGGATAAGCTGAGCGATTATCTGGTGCAGATATCGTCGCACATTTCGGCGCCGTCCCACGTGGAGATGCAGAATTATTATTATGCGCTTGCGACGGAGTTTGAGCGTCTCGGCGATCATGCGACGAACATTGCGGAGATGACTTCGGGACTTCGCAAGGAGGAGGGCAGATTCTCCAAAAGTGCAATGGAGGAACTCGTTGTTGTAAAATCCCTGCTTGACAGTGTTCTCGATTATGCAGAAAGAGCATTTCAGAAGTGTGATGCGGATGCGGCTTATCATATTGAGCCTTTGGAAGAGGTTGTTGACGATATGATGCGCAGCCTGAAGAAGAATCATCTGGATCGTCTGAAGGGCGGCGAATGCTCGGTAACCGCAGGTACCGCATTTTTGAACCTGCTTTCCGATGTGGAGCGAATTTCCGATATTTGCTCGAATATCGGTGTGGCAACCATTGCAAGAACGAATCCGGAAATGAACCACGAGGTTCACGATTATGTGGCAAGACTGCATTCCGGTTCCGATGCAATCTTCAATGCAGAGTTTAAGGAAGCCCATGAGAAATATTTCCGTCAGCTTTATAAAAAGGAGCAGGAATAGTACATCGAATAATTAGTTTCCGGCTATATCGCGCAGAATGGGATATACAGAAGTAATAAGAAATACAGTTCTGTGAAGAAATAGATAAATTTTGGGGTGATTGTATGAAGTGTCCGTGTTGCGGCAATGAAATGACAAGCGGTGTAGTTCAAAGCGGCAGACAGATTTTCTTTACAACCAAAGCACATAAGTTATGGTTTAGTCCTGAAGGAAGTGAAGAAGTCTTGTTAAGTTCTCATAATTTTACAAGACCTACTTGCGTTGCCGAGCATTGTTCTGATTGCAAAAAAGTGGTTATTACCTATTCGGAAGATGCTGAATAATCCCTATGCCCATGCTTGTAAATATAAAATAATAAACGAAAAGAAACCGCTGTAGCAATGACTTCGCCGTACGGGTAAAATCATTGCTGCGGCGGTTTCTTTTGTTTCGCAGAACAAAAACGCCCCGCCATGGTATGTCCCGATATGGCATAAATGC
>DLOO01000016.1:9201-10277 GCA_002479645.1 Lachnoclostridium sp. UBA7482
CGAAGGGAAATTAGCCGAAGTATCTCCCCTTCTGCCTCTTCTTCGGCTCGGGTGTGGCGGAGAAAATCAGAAATTCACGAACTGGAAAGACATTCTGCGGCGCGGAGACCTTGGCGCAAACGATAGGAAACCGACCGAGCTTCCCGAATTTCTTGCGCGGACTAGGAGCAAACGAATCCATTGCGAACGCTGTCCGCGCAAAGGAAACTGAAGAGAAGCGAGGGTAGGTGACGTGGTTGCGTCAAGCTCTCCGCGCCGCAGGATGTGAAGCGTGTCCCTGACATTTCTGATTTTCGGGGAAGGATGCTGGTTTCCGGGGAAGCGTCCTCGACTTGTAAGCATGTGGCAAGATTTGCCATGCAAATGCATAGAAATGTAGAAAAAACGGCGGAAACTATGCAGGACGAAAAACTGGAAAACCAGTTGAAACTGGCACTTTCACTTTCGGAGGAGGAGCGGGAGGAGACGCCGGATCTTGCGGTTGGGTATGAACCCGCCGAAAACCGGTGGCAGCTCATTGTGAATTATGCGGGAGACATCGAAGCGGTTGCGGAGAGCCTGTCGGCGTCGGTGGTTACCCTTCTCGGACAGTACGCAATCATGACGGTGGAGGAGGAACTGATTGGGCAGTTGACGGATTTTCCGCAGGTGCTTTATGTGGAGAAACCGCGAAGCCTGCTGGCGTCTGTGGCAACCGGGCGGCGGGTATTNNAAGCTGCAAAGCAGCCGTATCCCCGAGGCGGAGCGTCTGACGGGGGACGGAGTTCTGGTCGGCATTCCCGATTCGGGGATTGACTACCGGCATCCGGATTTTCGCAATGCGGATGGAACGACGCGAATTGCGGCGCTATGGGATCAGACGAGCGGAAACAGGCAGAACCGCTATCAAATGGGGCAGATTTATACCGAATCCGCGATCAATGCGGCGCTTCTCGGGGAAACGGAGCCGACAATGCAGGGGCGTGCCGCAGCGATTCCGCCGCTTCTGACGGTTGACAGCACGGGACACGGAACCGGAGTAGCGGGCATAGCGGCGGGAAATGGGCGTGCATCGGGCGGCAGCAACCGGGGAGTTG